>CAKRHL010000031.1 GCA_934338765.1 uncultured Lachnospiraceae bacterium
TGGTTGATGTCCATGATACATTTGTATTGACATGATCACTCGGATCAAAGATCAGAGCATTTTTCAACGATACCGTATCTCCTTCCTTTACCTCATATTCATTTTGTGTAAAGGATACAGAATTCAGACGATTTCTTACATGTACCTTGATGATCTTAAATACCGTACCATTGGCAACCGTGATGTTCGCATCTCCCGGAGCCACTGCTGTAATGATTCCACCCTGTACCCTTGCAATCTTTTCACTGTCGGTATTCCACAGAAGTGTTGAATCGGTAGCATCCTCCGGTACGATCGATGTCTGAACCGTATACTGATCGCCTGCGATCATATTGATCTCATCTACATCTGTGATAATATCCGTGACAGGATTTTTCTTGATATTGATACAGCATCTTGCCACGATATTGTATGGATTAAATTTTGGTTCTACGGAGATCCATACGGTATCCTCCTTCAAAAGTGTCACAACACCATTCTCGTCAACCGTTGCTACGGTCGGATCACTTGTAGTCCATTTAAGCTCTGTATTGGTAGCATTGGACGGAGAATACTTTGCTTTCAGGAATATAAATCCTGCCGACAGGAAAGTGTCAATGTTCTCTCCCTGCTCAATACTGATCTCACTGATCGCTGCCGTTACTGTCACACGACATGTTGCATAGACGTTGTTATCTTTATTTAATACTGTAACTGTCGTAGAACCTGTCTTGGTTCCTGCAGTCAGCTTCGCTTTTGTATTGCCCTGCTGCGGCTCTACCTTTACCATATCTGTATCCGCAGAGATCCAGGTCAGATTCTGTTCACCGCTCAGACCGGAATCCAGATACTCCACGCTTCCAACCTCCATCTCCAGCTCCGTTCTATCCAACGGAATGGTGGTCGCAGATGTAGTAACGTAAATCTTACAGCTTGCCACTCTGGTGACTGCCTGATCGTCCGTCCAGTAAAGACGTACCGTGACCGGACTGTCAGCTACTGTTTCTTTCTTGGCGGTTACTGTTGCATACTGTGCATTGGAGCTCATTGATATATAAGTCCCTGTGGTATCCGTAGTCTCCCAACGGAAAGAATTGGAATCCGTATATTCCCCGGAACCGATAATACCTGTCAATTCCAGCTTAGAACCTACTGCCATCGTAGCATTTGACACATTCAGGGAAAATGTATCCGTAACATTGATCTTAACGGTAACCTCCTGTCCCTGGCTGATACCCGGCAGTGTTTCCAACGGTCTGGTATTACACTTAACTTTAAACTCCGCAGTTCCCTTGGTCTGTCCTGTCATCACCCACTGGTCATAATCTGTAGAAACCCAGTTACCTGAATTGTCTACCACAGACAGACTAAAGTTCTTTTTTAATGCTTCCTTGGATATATTAAATGCATCTGCCAGATCATAGCTGCCGCCGATATTGACTGTAACATCCTTGTCCTCAAATTTACTCCGGACATCTGCATTGAAATATACCGGATTACATCCAAGGAAGATGCTTGAATCCTGCGCATCCTCAAAAGAGGTATATGTCCCTTTTACATAGAACATGACAATATATTGCCCTGCCTTGGCATCCATACGGAATGTATTGGTCGCACTGTCATAGATCAGATTGGCATCGTCCCCGTTTGTTCCTGTTCTTCCCAGAGAATCTCTGACAAGAGTTCTCGTCGTTCCGCTTCTCTTGGCGATCACCCATGTAACCTTATCAAGTACACCCTCCAGAGGATTTGCAGAGAAAAGTGCCGGGATCCATATCCTGTCATTGTTCTCCATGGTGACAACCGCATTGTTGTTGTCATCAAGTCTGGTACCTGTGGAGCTGTCCTTCCGGATCTCCGGACGTACATACACATCAATGGAGTCGTTATATTCATTTTTACCGTCATTATATGTAACAGACAACTGCGTCTTACCTGCACCGACAGCCATGATCAACGGTTCGGCTGCCGTTCCGCTGACTCGCACCACATCCTCATTGTTGCTGAACCACACAGCATTGGAGCTTGTCGCATCACCAAAGATCAGGTTCAATTTACCTGTGTCTGTCTTGGCATTTTTACCAAGATACAGAGTCTTTCCATAATCCATTACGATAGAACGTCTTTCATCCTCTGTACGTATCTTGGTCATTTTGGCGGGAGCATCGGATGATAAAAACTCATTGATGGAAAATACAACATCAATGGCTACATTACGCGTCTCCACATTACCGTCGGCGTGGGTAATGGTACAGGTCAGACCGACCTTACCCATTTTCTGTACCGTAACGCTGACCTGACGCTGATCGGCCGTAGCCGGATCTACTTTCATGATCTCCGTATTGGCACTGGTCCATACACATTTATCTCCCGAAGCATAATCCGACAGACCAAAGGTAGCCGTCGCACGACGCAGGGTATAAGTTCCCTGTACAGGATTACCCTCATCATCAATCACATCATAACTGGCCGCCCTGGTCGACTGCTTCATCTGGTAACCTGCCGTGGCAAGAAAAACACAGAAAAACACAACCAGTACTGCCAGAAGCCATGTCCATTTTTTCATCGTCCGGAATCGTTGTCTCATCTTCCTCCCCCGTTCTCTGTCATGAAATCTCTGTGACGTTTACTCGTCCCAATTGTGATAAACATCCTGCACATCATCATCCTCATCCAGAAGATCCAATGTTCTCTGCAGCTGTTTGATATCGTTCTCATCGGTGAGTGTAACATAGGTCTGTGGCAACATTGTGACTTCTGCACTTGCCATTGGGATTTTTTCTGCCTCGATCGCTTCTCTTACGGCACTGAAATCCTCCGGAAGTGTAATGATCTCGTAGCTGTCCTCTTCCTCTGCGAAGTCCTCTGCACCTGCATCCAGCGCAAGCATCATCAGATCATCCGCACTCAGAGTAATATCTGCATCCTCCAGATCCTCCTTGGAAAGAATGATCTGTCCCTTTTCATCGAACATATAAGATACGCAGCCCTGGGTGCCAACGCTTCCGCTTCCCTTGGTAAATGCATTTCTGACATTGCTGGCTGTACGGTTTTTATTGTCTGTAAGAGCTTTTACGATGATCGCAGTACCACTTGGACCATATCCCTCATACGTAACCTCTTCATAGTTTACGGATGCTGCATCTCCTGCTGCTTTTTTGATACCTCTGTCAATGGTATCGTTTGGCATATTATTGGCTTTTGCCTTGGCAATCACATCACGGAGTCTGCTGTTGTTGGCCGGATCCGGTCCGCCCTCCTTAACAGCAACGGCGATCTCACGTCCGAGAATCGTAAATACTTTTCCCTTTGCTGCATCGTTCTTTTCCTTTTTGTGTTTGATGTTGGCAAATTTTGAATGTCCTGACATAATAAAACTCTCCTTTTATCTTTCTATCCGGGAATATAATATCCCATAACTTATATATTTTATCACCTTTCACGTTTCCTGTCCACGAAACATTTTGTTTCGCTCCGTCTGCCGGCGTAAAAGGATCAATTTCCATTTAACTTATCTCTCATCTTTTTGTAGAAGCTTATTCCGGAAAGCTTGACGATCCTCGTCTGATCCTCCGGCACACAGATCTCCAGCCGGTCTCCCGTAGATAATCCCCGCACTGTCCTGCCGTCAACCACAAGAACCGCCGTATCCTCCTGAAAGTCCTTCGTCTGGCCCAACTCCAGTACGATCCGGTCTCTGGCCGATACGACCAGACTTCTCTTATTGAGAGAATGTGCACAAATAGGCGTGATCACAGTAGCCTCTGTGTCCGGCACCATAACCGGTCCTCCCGCCGAGAGATTATATCCTGTGGATCCGGTTGGCGTAGAAATGATCAGACCGTCTGCACGATAGATATCGGCTAATTCTTTATTAATATATACCTTGATCGTGATCAGCCTGCAGTCTCCCCGCTTACTCACCACCACATCATTTAAGGCGTAACAGGCCTTCCCGGATCTGTGTCCCTCCGGTGTCACACTGCTCTCCCGCAGCATGATCCTGTTTTCAATGGTATATTTGTCCTGCAGCATCAGATCAAGGGCTCTCTCCAGATTCTGCTGTTCCACCTCAGTCAAAAATCCTACGGTTCCCATATTGATGCCAAGGATCGGCAGTCTGCTGTGAACAAGATCAATCGCCGCCTGGATCATGGTTCCGTCTCCTCCCAGGACCAATACACAGTCTGTTTCCTCCGGAATCTTATCTGCCTCGGTATAATGCAGCACACCTTCCGAGATCACCCGGCGGTTTTCCAGGATCACACACTTTCCGCCTTTTTGTTTTAAGTATTCCTGTATATAGATCGCTTTTCGGTTACTGTCTTCTTTGTCTCTATTGGTGATCACACAAAAATGTCTCATGACTTCTCTCCATTCTGCTTCTCCGGATCCTTATCCAGCTTTCCGTGTGCCGCTGCGACAATCTCCCGGATCAGGCTGCCGTATGTCTCAGCAAACATCTCCTCCGATGATTCCTCCTGTGTCCGGCCGGTATTCTGAATATACAGGAGATACTCGATATTTCCCTCCGGTCCCTTGATCGGAGAAAAGCTCAGCTCCAATATATCAAATCCAATAGAAAGAACGTACTGCATGATCTGTTCCAGCACCTCGCAGTGAACTTTGGAATCCCTGACAACACCTTTCTTGCCAACCTTTTCCCTGCCCGCCTCAAACTGCGGTTTCACCAGACAGACTCCCTGCCCCGACGGAGTGAGAAGTGCCTTCACCGGTTCCAAAACCTTTTTCAGTGAAATAAACGCTACATCTACCGAGAAAAAATCAATAGGATCGGCAATATCCTCTCCTGTCACATAACGGATGTTCGTCTTTTCCATGGAAACAACTCTTTCATCCTGACGCAGCTTCCACGCCAGCTGATTGGTTCCCACATCCACAGCATATACCTTCTGTGCCCCGTTCTGCAGCATACAGTCCGTAAAACCTCCCGTGGAGGATCCCACATCCATACATATTTTATCCTGAAGCGGTACCTGCCACAGATCTATAGCCTTCTCGAGCTTGTAACCACCACGGCTCACATATTTCATGGGATTGCCCTTGACCTCGATCAGCGCATCTTCCTTGAAGGTGCTCCCGGCCTTATCCTCTCTCTGCCCGTTGACAAACACATTTCCTGTCATGATGATCGCTTTTGCTTTCTCCCTGGATGCCGCCAGATTTCTTTTTACCAAAAGCACGTCCAATCTTTCTTTCACAATGTTACCTATGCCTTCCTGTCCTCATCCTCCCAGGACAATATTTTCTGCGTGATGCTTTCCGGATCTAATCCGTATTTCTTTTTTAATTCTTTCACACTTCCATGTTCTATAAAATGATCCGGCAGTGCAATGTTGAGCACTCTCATCGGAGTCCCTTCGTACCAGGCAGCAACAGCCTCTCCAAAACCTCCGTTGAAAACACCCTCCTCAAGGGTCACAACCTTGGAATGTCTTTCTTTGATCTCCTGCAGGACTTCCTCATCAACCGGCTTTACAAAACGCATATTGACCACAGACACTTTCTGTCCCTGTGCTTTCAAATGCTCTCTGACCCACATCGCTGTTTCCACCATGTTGCCCACAGCCAGCAGGACAATCTCCTGTCCCTTGCAGATCCATTCCGCCCGTCCCATGGTGATCTCCTGCGTATGATCCTGCAGACCATTCCATGCCTCTCCTCTGGAATAACGTATGGCCACCGGCCCCTTCTGTTCCATTGCAAAAAGCAGCATTTGTCTTAATTCCCACCCGTTTTTGGGTGCCATCACTGTCATATTGGGCATACAGCGCAGATACGCAATATCAAATATACCCTGATGTGTCTCTCCGTCACTGCCAACCAGTCCGGCCCGGTCCACTGCAAATATTACCGGCAGATTGCCAATACATACATCATGCAGGATCTGATCATACGCCCTCTGCAAAAATGTGGAATAGATCGCGACAACCGGTTTTAATCCTCCTGCCGCCATACCTGCGGCAAAAGTAACCGCATGCTCCTCCGCAATTCCAACATCAAAAAATCTTTTTGGATATCTGGCAGCCATAGCCGACAATCCGGTGCCGGAAGGCATTGCTGCGGAAACCGTCACAAGCTCCTCCCTCTCCTTTGCCACTTCCAGCATGGTATCACTGAAAATGTCGGTATATGTCTGCACATCCTGTTTACTCAGACGGCTGCTGCCATCCTTTACATTAAACGGTGAAACACCGTGGAAATCGGATGGATTTAGCTCTGCCGGCCGGTATCCCCTGCCTTTATGAGTACATACATGCACGATCACTGCTTCCTTCATCTTGGAAGCACTTTGAAATGCCGTCACCATCTGCTGGATATTATGACCATCAATCGGACCGATATAAGTAAGTCCCATATCCTCAAAAAGCATCCCCGGGATAAATACCCGTTTGATCAGATCCTTAAGGCCACGGATACGGCTTGTAAGCTTGTCTCCCAGATGAGGAAGCTTTGCAAGGGCATTTTCCACTTCTTCCTTCAATTCCGTATAATTTCCGTTGGTACGGATCTTGCCCAGATAACTGGACATCCCTCCGACATTTTTAGAGATGGACATCTGGTTATCATTTAACACGATCACCAGATTGGACTTTAACCGGGCTGCGTTATTCATTGCTTCATACGCCATTCCACCGGATAAGGCTCCGTCACCGATCACCGCAAAGATCTTATGATCCTCCTTTTTAATATCCCTGGCCTTGGCCAGTCCCAATGCAACGCTGATCGAGGTAGAGCTGTGTCCTGTATCAAATGCATCACAATCACTTTCCGACTGCTTTGGAAATCCGCTCATCCCCCCAAACTGACGGAGATGTTCAAAGCCTTCCTTTCGCCCTGTAAGGATCTTGTGCGTATAAGCCTGATGGCCCACATCCCAGACAACCTTATCCTCCGGCAGATCACAGCACAGATGAAGTGCCATGGTAAGTTCTACCACTCCCAGATTGGATGCCAGATGGCCCCCTGTATGGCTGATCTTTTGTACCAGAAAACGTCTGATCTCCTTTGCCAGAGGGCGAAGCTCACTTTTATCTAACTCTTTTATATCATTTGGTTTCTCGATTTTATCTAATATTTCTCCCACGTTGTTCCCTCATTTCTCTTAAACTATGTATTATTTTTTGCGGTTGATCAGATATTCGATCAGATCCTCCAGGAATGGATTTTTCTGAGGAATCTCCTCCAGCAGCGTCACTGCCTGATGGGAATATTCTTCTACCGCCTGATGAGATTTTTCAATACCATAAAGTGAGACATATGTTGTCTTTTCATTTTTTTCATCACTGTGTATCGGCTTTCCAAGCTCCTGCGTCGTACTGGTGCAGTCCAGAATATCATCCTGTATCTGAAATGCCATGCCCACACATCTGCCGATCTGCTCCATCTTCTCCAAGGATTTTTCATCCGCTCCGGCCAGTGCAGCCCCCACCATCAGTGCACTTTCCAGAAGAGCTCCTGTTTTTAAGGTGTAGATAAACTCCAACACATTTTTATCCAAAGGTTGTCCGGTCCGTTCCACATCAACGACCTGTCCGCCTACCATACCGTAGATACCTGCCTTCCGGCTGAATATCTGAAATGCCTTTGCCGCAGCCGGCAGATCATCTGTACAGTCAAAGCAATGCGCCGCCGTTTCAAATGCATAGTTTAACAGGGCATCCCCTGCAAGGATCCCCATATCCTCGCCATACACCACATGTGTTGTTTTTCTGCCTCTCCGGTAATCATCATTATCCATCGCCGGCAGATCATCATGCACCAGAGAATATGTATGAACCATCTCCATGGCAGCCATAAACGGCTCGATCACCCGGGGATCGCTGCCCCCGAAAAGCCGGTATGCTTCCTGCATCAGTATCGGTCTGATCCTCTTGCCTCCTGCCATGAGACTATAACCCATCGCTTCAAAAATAGTCTTTTGCAGTCCCTGCTTTTCCGGCAGACAGCTCTTCAGAAGCTTCTCCACATCCTCCTGTTTTTTTTGAAATTCCTGTTCGAATGTTTTGTTCATAACAACCATACCTTCCCGGAGTGCTTTTCCTCATGCACTCCTGTTTTATTTCGTATTACTGCTATTCCTCTCCATTTTCCAGAATGATCAGCTTCTTTTCTACCCTGTCAATGGAATTGCTGCAGTTTTTGATCAGTTTCATGCCCTCTTCGTATTTTTTGAATGAATCCTCCAGAGTCATTTCTCCCTGCTGCATCTGCTCAATGATCGTCTCAAGCTGTGCAAATGATTCCTCCAATGAAACTTTTTTTGCCATAATCATCCCCCGTTCGTCTGTCCTATTATCTCATTTACCGTAACATCCGCTTTACCATCTGCAAAGGTAAGCCGCAGCTTCTGTCCCTGTCCCAGCTGACTGACAGAATCAATATGCTTTCCTTCCTCATCCGCCGCATACGTATAACCACTCTGCAGCTTCTGAAGAGGCGACACTCCCTTCATCTCCTCAGCATACAAAGCCAGTCTGTGTTTTGTCTCTGTCAGATGTTTTTCCATCAGGCGCTGCATGCGCTCCTGACAATCTGCAAGATACAATCTTTTTTGCCGGAGAATATCCTCCGGACTGGCATGCTGCAGCAAAACCATATATTTCTGCAGCTCCAGTTTGCGCACCCTCAGGATCTGCTCCATAGCCTGTTTCAGATCATAGCGGCACTCGCTCAGGCCAATCTCCCACTCTCTCCAGGAATAAACTGCCAGCTCTGCGGCTGCCGACGGCGTTGGTGCTCTGAGATCTGCCGCATAATCAGAGATCGTTGTGTCTGTTTCATGGCCCACTGCAGAAATAACCGGTTTGGTACATGCTGCGATCACTCGTGCCAGTGCTTCATCATTAAAGCACCACAGATCCTCCACGGATCCGCCACCACGTCCTATAATGATCGTATCCACATCCGTCTTTTCAAAATACCGTATCCCATCGATGATCGTCTGTGCAGCCCCCTCTCCCTGTACCTTTGCCGGATACAGATATAGCTGTACATAGGGATTGCGTCTGTAGGTCACATTACAGATATCCTGTATCACCGCTCCTGTCTCCGCTGTGACAACACCAATCTTAGATGCATATTTCGGAATCTGTTTTTTTCTTTGTTCGTCAAAAAGCCCCTCTGATAAGAGGCGCTTTTTTAATTTTTCATATTCTTCATATAATCTGCCCACACCATCACGGGCAACACTCCGGGCATAAAGCTGGTATCTGCCGTCTCTCTCAAAAACACTGATCCTGCCTGTTACTATCACACTCTGCCCATCCTCCAGTGTAAAGTCAAGACCCTTACGCTGCGTAGAAAACATAACACAGGAGATCGCTGCACCGGAATCCTTCAGGGTAAAATAAATATGACCGGAATAATGATACTTGCATCCGGATATCTCTCCTTTTACCTGAATCCCGGACAAAGTATAATCCTGCTTAAAAAGATTAGCAATATACCGATTGATCTGAGACACAGTCACTGCTCTGCTCATATCTACTCCTCCGTGCAGTCCCTGACAACAGAACCAAGAACTCCGTTTACATAGGCCGGTGATTTGTCCGTTCCGAAACGCTTTGCCAGCTCTACGGCCTCATTGACCGCCACTCCCGCCGGCACTTCCTCATCATATAATATCTCATAAATCGCAAGACGGAGTGCTGTGATATCCGCCTTTGCCAGACGCTGCAGTGACCATCCGTTGGACTTTTCCTCAATTTTCCGGTCGATTTCCTCCAAATGACCTGCAACTGCATAAAATTTCTGTTTTAACTCTTCACGAACCTTCTCCAGATTTTCCTCTGTCTCTTCCTTTGCTGCGTCTGAATGACCGGCAAGATCCTCCAAAAATGCAGAAACCTGATGGTCTAACTCTGCCTCCGGATAAAAATCCAGCACAAACAGCATTTGAAATAAATGTTCTCTGACCTTTTTTCTCGTCATGTTCTTGTACCCTTACCTTTAAATTAATTTTCTTCCAGTTTGACACCGGCAATGCGGACATTCACCTCAGACACAGAAAGCCCTGTCATATTTTCAATCTGCTGGCTGACTCTCTCCTGAACCTGCTCTGATATCTCCGGTATACTGTAACCATAGTTTACAACAACCATCATATCCACGCGGACAATGCCTCCCTCCATCAGGATCTTTACTCCTTTGGAAAGATTTTTCATGCCCAATTTACCGATCAGCTCATTGGTGATATTTCCAGCCATGGAATAGACACCATCTATCTCCGTTGCTGCCAGTGCGGCAATTGCAGCGACTACATCTGATGCGATCTTTACCTCGCCCAGCTCTTTTTTCTTCGTGATATATTCTTTCGAAGTCTGCTCCTTTGACACGACACACTACCTCCTTTGTTCTTTTATATAAAATTTTGCCAATTATTCTATTTTATTATACCAAATCTCATCATATTTGCAAGCAGACTTCACGATTTCCCTGCGCCTACTTCACTGCCACAGGTGTTATCACAATGTTATCCGGAGATATCTTTGTCTTGCGGGTAACAATATCCGTGATCTGGGCCAGCTGCTGCTGTGACAGCTCTCCCGCATTGACGATCACGTCCACGCTTCCCTTTTCGATACTGACCACGGAATCCGTAAATCCCTTTGCCTCCAGCATGAGCTCTGCTGCGCTTTCCATCTGTGCATCCTTCGTCAATTGTGCCACCTGGTCGATCGCACTTTTTTTGTCCTTGGATGCAATTTTTTCATTATTGATGATACTCATTAATGTTTCCTTATTTTTGGCACGGCTCTGTTCTCTGGAAAGTTTGGCCGAAGAAAAATAATCGGCTCCCAGAGAATTTGAAACCATCACAGCCTCCCCCGGATTTTCCTCTGAGGCTGACTTTAATTCTCCACTGTCCGCCACTGCATAATCCTCCCCGCTGTCCTCCGCAGAAATATCAGTAGTAGTCTGTGCAGAGGTCTCATGACTTTCTTTTTTGTTCGTCTTCTTCTCCATTTCCTCTGCTGCCGCTTCATTTTCCACCTGCGCCTGCTCCTCCGGTGCTGTCGTCTGTTTTCCACTGAGAGACATAACACTTTTCAACCCGTTTTTGTTCATTTCCTCTCCGGTAAAATTCAAATATCCCGCTACAGCGATCAATACTGCCAGAGCTGTTATGATCCATTGATTTTTTCTCGCAAACTTTTTCATATTTTCTTAATTTCCTTTCCTTATTTTTCTGAACCTCTATGCTACTGAGGACTACCCATCTTCATTACTTTTATCTTATGTGCCTCTATAGGAAATAATGCCTCAACGGCCGCAATTATTTCGGAATCCACCACTCCCGTCCCTGCCCCCTGAGCCACCACAAGCACTCCCTCTACCTGTGGCGGACGGATCTGTACGATATATGGCTCTTTTCCATCCTCTCCCACAAGCACCGGTTCCCTCCGGGAGCTGCCGGAACTCTGCGACCTCGTCCCTCCTGTACTATCTGTTTCACTGGTGCTGTCACTGGATGAATCCTCCTGCTGCAATGCTTTTTTCTCTTCGGAAGAAGCAATGGTCACCATCACATCCACCTTTCCGATCCCCTCTACCCGGGACAGCAGCTTTTCCAACTGTTTTTCCTGTTTTCCGGCATATTCTTCCATTGCTGCAGCTGCCGTGTCCCGGACATCCGTCTGAACCGCATCCTTATCCGTACTCTTTTGGGTACTGTCCTTCTTTACGGACAACCCTGCCGAGGGCATGGATAATATCAAAAGAAAAACACCGCTCAGAATAATGATCATGAGTTTAGACAATCCGATCTCCGAAAACCTGAGTGGCTCTTTTCCCTTTTCTTTTTCCTGCCTGTGAATTGCTGTTATTAATTTTTTCCACATTTTCTCCATACTATCACCTTCTTTTTGGAAAGCTCATATTTTTTACATATCTGAACCTGCAATTTTGCCGTATCCGCATCCTTTCGTACGTTTTCCTCCGTTCCACCGGGATCCGTCCCCGGAGCGATCCTGATATCCTGCACCCTGATGGTACTGTTGTCCCCGGACACGGCAGCCGGGACACTGTCTTCCTCCAGTACCATCGTAACCTTTTTTAACTGCAGATTTCCTTCCTGATCCTTTTTGAGTTTTACCTCTACCTGCCGTGCCTCTTCTCCCTCCTTCTCTGCCATGATACCCACCTGCTTTTCCAGCTCCTCTTTACACTGTTTCAGCATGATCTTTTCAAAACTGCCCTCCGCCAGCTTCGTTTCTATATTTAATTGATCCATATCTCCCTGAAACAATCTTTCCTGAAGAAATCGTCCCACCTTATCTGTGTCCGATATCTGGGACAGTACAGGGCTGACACATAAAACGATCAATATGATCCCTCCCACAAAACGGAAAATCTCCCGGAAACTTTCACTGGATACCAGGCCCTCCAAAACATTGATCATAACAACATATACCAGAATATTCTGAATCATCTGATCAACCATCATTCTCCTCCTAAGTGGTAAAAGCACTGATCACTGCGATGGAAGAAATAAACAGCAGCGCACCGGCTCCTACCGTATATATATACAAGTCAACAGCCTTAACTGCCCCACTCAGCCCCCGGATCAGCCGTCCATCGGATACCGGCTGCAATACTGCGGCTGATATCTGCAAAAGAACACGGCTGGCGATCATCTGCAGCAGCGGAACCGCACACAGGAAAAATACGGCGATCACACCCGCCACCCCCACGGCATTTTTCACAAGCTTACCGGCACAAAGCACCGTCTGAAGTACGGAGCTGATGGAGCCCCCCACTCCCGGTATCGCACTTCCCATCCGGACAACCGCCATATTTTTCACCTCAGAGCTCACCGGTATGATCAGCCCCTGTATCACATTCATTCCCATGAGCAGCCCAAACACTGCCTTCACCCCAAACCGGACACCATCCCGGATCAATTCCGCCATCTTGGAAAACATGTCCTGCTCAGAAAGCTGGTTTACCACCTGTAAAAAAAAATATAAATGAACTGCCGGCAGTGCAATTCCGGTCAGGAGACCATTGACGATCACGATCATGGCCAGTGCCGATTCATAATACGCTCCTGCCGCTACTCCTCCCTGGGTAAAAGAAAGGCTGATAAAAAATGCCGGGATCATCACCTTAACAAAAGAAACCAGATTTTCGAGAGTACTTCCCGCCAGCTGTGCGATCTGTATAAAAGAGGAAGATAACGTGACAAAAAATAAAATATAAACAATATAAAATGCTGTTTTTGCAACCTCTCTCCCCTGAAGAAGCTTCGAAAAATTAGAAAATACAGCACCAGCCAGTGCAATGGCCAAAATAGATACAAACATCCTGCGGTCCTGCGCAAAGGAAGAAAACAGCAGTGACCGCAGATCATCAAGCAAACCACTGATAGTTTCTGTTCTGCCATCCTGTATCAGTCCTTTTACCGTATCTGTAAATGAAAAGCTGTGATCTCCCATGATCTGATCCATCATCTGCTGCAGCTGGTCACAGGACAACTCGTCCATGAAACTGTCATAAATACCCGTATCCGTATTCCCATATGATTCCATTAAGCTTCCTCCTTTCCTCATCCCAGACCATTTGGCACAAATTGTAGCAGCACATCAAACAACGATGCCAGAACCGGCAGACTGACTGCTAACAGCATTAATTTTCCAAAAAATTCTATCTGCCCGGCCACGGCTCCATAACCCGCATCGCGGCATAAATTGGCTCCAAGCTCTGCCATATATGTTACAGCGATCATCTTAAACAAAACTTTGATATAAATACTTCCGCTGCCCAGATAGCTCTGTAGAGTCTTGAGATAATCCAACAGATCCCGCACCCTCCAGATCGCCAGAGAGCTGATCAGCAGACAGGCTGTCAGAATGATAAGCATCTCAAACTCTGACTTGTCCTTTTTTAAAGGGATCGCCAGCAGAACGGACATCACACCGATCATTACAACCTTTTCCATATCTCCCTTCCTTCCTGCACATTGCGCTACAGGGAAAACAACTCCTGTATGGACCGAAACAGCTCTAATATGTATGGGATCACCCACAAAAGAACCAGTATCAGACCGGATAAGCTGACCAAAAAAGCCTGCTCCTCTCTTCCAGCATGCTTTAATATCTGTCCCATCACAGAAACAAGAATCCCCACCGCTGCTATCCGAAAAATCAAGTTTATGCTCATGTCGTTCCACCTTTCTATATCAGTAATATCACCAGAAAGATTCCCGCAGTAACACCTGTCAGCCGATAAACCTTCGCCTGCGCTTTATATTCTGCTTCCGCCCCGAAAAGCTGTGTCTGCAGACGTTTCTGCAGCACCCGCAGAGTCTGCAGCTGTGACCTCCGGTCCAGAGTACCCAGATGCTTTCCCAGCTCGCGCCACAATGCGATATCCGTCTTGTCCAGCTTTTCGGCAAATTCGCTGTTCTCCACTTCTCTGTCCCACAATTCGTACAGTGTATCATCCTCCACCTGACAGGCTCCTTTATACATTCTTTCAAAAAAGCTCTTTAATAAGACGGTTTTTCCGGACAGCCCCTGAAGTATTTCCACGATATCTGCTCCTGCATATTCGATCTCCCCGTATAAGATAATGAAAACCTGTTCCATTTCCCGCAGTATCTCAATCCTTTTGTGCCGCCCCGCCGCCAGCCATATCCCACACCCGCAGCTTCCTGCAAAGGCAAGGATACCTCCTGCTGTCTTTAACATGATCTGCAGTAAATTCATCCTTCCTCCCTTCTCTCCTCCGTCACGGACGGATATGCCAGATATGTCCCTCTCTCATCAAAGATTGCCTCAACCTTCCCCAGCTCCCTTGCAGAAAGCAGCACATACCTCTGAAATACCTTCTCCCTGACAAGCGCTCCCAGGATTGGTTTTTTCCGGATCTCCTCCATACTGCTCCCATGCACCGTTGCCAGTATCCGCACTCCGCAATTCATAACATACTCCAGTGCCTCTACGTCCTCCCTGAAACCAATTTCATCCACTGCGATCACTTTGGGCGACATGGAACGCACCAGCATCATCATTCCCTCCTTTTTGGGACAGCAGTCCAGAATGTCCGTCCGAAATCCCAGGTCATTCTGTGGCTTTCCCTGATAACATGCCCCCAGCTCCGAACGTTCATCCACAACTCCCACATTAATACCTCTGCGCCCCCTTTCCCCATTGGATAACTGCCGGATCAGATCCCGCAGGAGGGTTGTCTTACCACATCTTGGAGGTGATATGATCAATGTGTGAAAAATACTGTCACCATCGATCAGATAGGGAAGTATTTTGTCCCCGCATCCGATCACCTGATGTGCCAGACGGATATTGATAAATGATATGTAACGCAAATTTTTTACCTGATCCTTTTCTAATACTATTTTCCCTGCCACCCCCACCCGGTGTCCTCCCTGAATCGTAATAAATCCCTGTTTCAGCTCCTCCTCAAAGGCATACATGGAATAATTGCTGATGCGTTCCATGGTTTCCCTGACATCCTGCCGGGATATTATCATGGGATCTTCCAGCCCGTCGCTCAACATTCCATTGCGTGACACACAATACTCCTGTCCCCGGTATACGATCATAAACGGTGCCTCCGCCCGGAGACGGATCTCCTGCAGCAGCTCAAAGTTAATATCCAGTTTTTCCAGATATTTCCGCGGTTCTCTGGCCAGTACCCTGAGAACCTCATTTTTCTGTCCCATCGCTTCACCCCCTGCTCTCTTTCAATATATGTATGGGACAGGCAGATATTCCAAAATGTTACTAAAATGTTCCCAAAACTTTCATTGCAAATCCTATCAAAATGTAATAAAATAAAACTATGTGAGGTGAAAAAAAACCTCAACAAGGAACATTGTCCAAAAACAATGTTATTCACGAAAATTTAAGAGAAGAAAGGATGATAAACAACAATGGAAAACATGCCAAAAATGAAAATCGGTATCGTTGCAGTAAGTAGAGACTGTTTCCCGGAGTCACTTTCTGTAACAAGAAGAAAAAATCTTGTAAAGGCTTATGCTGACAAGTATGATGCAGAGGATATCTATGAGTGTCCGATCTGTATCGTAGAGAGCGAGATCCATATGGTACAGGCTCTGGAGGATATCAAGAAAGCAGGATGTAACGCACTCTGCGTATATCTTGGAAACTTCGGTCCTGAGATTGCAGAGACACTTCTTGCAAAGCATTTCGACGGTCCTAAGATGTTTGTTGCTGCTGCTGAGGAGACTTCCGCAAACGGCGGACTTGTTCAGGGCAGAGGTGATGCATACTGTGGTATGCTCAACGCAAGCTACAACTTAAAGCTTCGTAATGTAAAGGCTTACATCCCTGATTATCCGGTAGGTACTGCTGAGGAATGTGCAGACATGATCCACGAGTTTCTTCCGATCGCCAAGGCTGTATATGCATTAAACAACCTGAAGATCATCAGCTTCGGACCACGTCCGCTGAACTTCCTTGCATGTAATGCACCGATCCAGCAGCTTTACAATCTGGGTGTTGAGATCGAGGAGAACTCCGAGCTTGATCTGTTTGAGGCATTCAACAAGCATGCAGACGATCCTCGTATTCCGGATGTCGTAAAGGATATGGAGGCAGAACTTGGCGCAGGCAATAAGAAGCCTGAGATCTTAAACAAGCTTGCTCAGTATGAGATCACACTTCTTGACTGGATCGAGGAGCACAGAGGCTATCGTAAGTTCGTTGCACTTGCAGGAAAGTGCTGGCCTGCATTCCAGACACAGTTCGGATTCGTTCCTTGCTATGTAAACAGCCGTCTTACCAAGATGGGTATCCCTGTTTCCTGTGAGGTTGATATCTACGGTGCTCTCAGCGAGTTCATCGGTACTG
>CAKRHL010000032.1 GCA_934338765.1 uncultured Lachnospiraceae bacterium
ATCTTACGTTTGGACACAACGTTATCTTACGATAACAAATCTATATTCAGATTGTATTACTCGATGATTGTAGCAACCTTACCAGATCCTACTGTACGTCCACCCTCACGGATAGCGAAGGTAAGACCCTGCTCCATAGCGATTGGATGAATGAGCTCTACAGTAAGCTCTACGTTATCGCCTGGCATACACATCTCAACACCATCAGGAAGGTTACATACACCTGTTACGTCAGTTGTTCTGAAGTAGAACTGTGGACGATAGTTATTGATGAAAGGAGTATGACGACCACCCTCCTCTTTCTTCAGTACGTAAACCTGAGCTGTGAATTTCTTGTGGCAAGTAGTTGTACCAGGAGCTACAAGTACCTGACCTCTCTCGATATCCTCTCTCTTGATACCACGAAGAAGAGCACCGATGTTATCACCAGCCTGAGCCTCATCAAGAAGCTTACGGAACATCTCGATACCTGTTACAGTAGTCTTCTGAACCTCTTCCTTAACACCAACGATCTCAACTTCCTCATTGATATGGAGAACACCACGCTCTACTCTACCAGTTGCAACAGTACCACGACCGGTAATTGTGAAGATATCCTCGATAGGCATCAGGAATGGCTTATCTGTAGCACGCTCTGGATCTGGGATGAACTCATCAACTGCATCCATGAGCTCCATGATCTTGTCGCCCCACTCGCCGTTTGGATCCTCAAGAGCCTTAAGAGCAGAACCCTTGATGATTGGGCAACCTTCGAAACCATACTCCTCAAGTGCCTCAGTTACTTCCATCTCAACGAGCTCGATCAGCTCATCATCATCAACCATATCACACTTGTTAAGGAATACTACGATATAAGGTACGTTAACCTGACGGGACAGAAGGATATGCTCCTTTGTCTGAGCCATAACACCATCAGTAGCAGCTACTACAAGGATAGCACCATCCATCTGAGCAGCACCAGTGATCATGTTCTTTACATAATCGGCATGGCCTGGGCAGTCAACGTGTGCGTAATGTCTCTTCTCTGTCTGATACTCAACGTGAGCAGTAGAGATTGTGATACCACGCTCTCTCTCCTCTGGAGCCTTATCAATATCTTCAAAGTTCTCAGCTGAGTTACCAGGAACTCTTGCAGCAAGTACCTTTGTGATTGCAGCAGTAAGTGTTGTTTTACCATGATCTACGTGACCGATGGTACCAATGTTACAATGGGGTTTGGTTCTTTCAAACTTTTCTTTAGCCATTTTTAATTATCCTCCTTAAATTCATACGACTCATAGTCTGCCCATCACGGACAAATTTCACGCTATGGGCATTATTATATTGCACTTTACAGGAATTTTCAAGTGCTTTTTATACTATGAGGCACATTTTTACTAACATTTTCTAAAATTATTTTTCTTTAGAAGCAAGCACCTTGTCCTGAACATTCTTTGGACACTGCTGATACTTCTCAAAGAACATTGAGTAGTTACCACGTCCCTGTGTGCTGGAACGAAGCTCTGTTGAGTAACCGAACATCTCAGCAAGTGGTACATACGCACGTACGATCTTTCCACCACCGATATCGTCCATACCCTCGATCTGACCACGTTTTGCGTTCAGACTTCCGATAACGTCGCCCATGTACTCCTCAGGCATGGTTACCTCAACCTTCATGATCGGCTCAAGGAGAACAGGATTACCCTGCTTCATAGCGTCCTTGAATGCCATAGAACCGGCAATGTGGAATGCCATCTCGGATGAATCGACCTCATGGTAAGAACCATCCCATACATTCGCATGTACACCAAGTACCGGATATCCGCCAAGGATACCTGCCTGTGCAGCTTCCTCGATACCCTCGCCAACAGCTGGGATATACTCTTTTGGAATTGCACCACCGACAACGGTAGACTCGAACTTGAATGTCTCCTCACCGTTCGGATCCATTGGCTCAAATTTAACCTTACAATGTCCGTACTGACCACGTCCACCGGACTGCTTAGCATACTTGCTGTCGATATCAACAGCCTTTGTGATTGTCTCTTTGTATGCTACCTGTGGAGCACCTACGTTTGCTTCTACCTTGAACTCACGAAGGAGACGGTCTACGATAACGTCCAGATGAAGCTCACCCATTCCGGCGATAATTGTCTGACCAGTCTCTGTATCTGTATGAGCACGGAATGTAGGATCCTCTTCTGCAAGCTTTGCAAGAGCCTCACCCATCTTACCCTGATCGTTCTTTGTCTTAGGCTCGATAGCGAGCTCGATAACAGGCTCAGGGAACTCCATAGACTCAAGAATTACCGGATGCTGCTCATCACAGATAGTATCACCTGTTGTGGTAGTCTTGAAACCTACGGCTGCAGCGATATCTCCGGAATAAACCTTATCGATCTCGCTACGGCTGTTTGCGTGCATCTGTACGATACGTCCGACACGCTCTTTCTTATCCTTTGTTGCATTCAGTACATAAGAACCGGAGTTCAGTGTACCGGAATAAACACGGAAGAATGCGAGCTTTCCTACGAACGGATCTGTCATGATCTTGAATGCAAGTGCTGCGAACGGCTCATCATCAGATGACTTACGGATAACCTCGTTACCCTCCTCGTCAACACCTGTAATATCAGGGATATCTGTTGGTGCAGGCATGAACTCGATAACACCATCGAGAAGCTTCTGAACACCTTTGTTCTTGTATGCAGAACCGCAATATACCGGAACTGCCTCACAAGCGATTGTTCCCTTACGGAGAGCTTTCTTGAGCTCATCAACAGATGGCTCCTCACCCTCGAGATACTTCTCAAGGAGATCATCATCCAGCTCACAAACCTTCTCGATCAGGTTGTCATGCCATTCCTGTGCAAGATCTTTCAGATCATCAGGAATCTCTGTAATCTCGATGTCAGTACCCTCATCATTTTTATAATAGTATGCATCCATCTCGAAGAGGTCGATCAGACCGATAAAGTCATCTTCCTTTCCGATAGGGATCTGTACTGGGATTGCATTCTTGCCCAGACGATCAATGATTGTCTGAACAGACATGAAAAAGTCTGCACCCATCTTATCCATCTTGTTGATGAATGCCATACGTGGTACATTGTATGTGTCAGCCTGACGCCATACATTCTCTGACTGTGGCTCAACACCGGCCTTTGCATCAAATACACCGACAGCACCATCCAGTACACGCAGAGAACGCTCTACCTCTACAGTAAAGTCTACGTGGCCCGGAGTATCGATGATGTTGATACGATGCTCTAAAGCACCAGCCTTTGGTTTATGATGATCCTCAAGTGTCCAGTGGCATGTGGTAGCAGCGGAAGTGATCGTGATACCTCTCTCTTTCTCCTGCTCCATCCAGTCCATCGTAGACGCACCATCATGAGTCTCACCAATCTTATAGTTTACACCGGTATAATAAAGAATACGCTCTGTCAAAGTGGTCTTACCCGCATCGATATGAGCCATGATACCGATATTTCTTGTTCTGTCAAGTGGATATTCTCTTCCAGCCAAGGTCGTTTACCTCCTCTATGAATCTTACCAGCGATAATGTGCAAACGCCTTGTTTGCCTCTGCCATTTTGTGCATATCTTCTTTTCTCTTAACGGCAGCGCCAGTATTGTTTGATGCATCAAGAATCTCGTTAGCAAGTCTTTCTTTCATTGTCTTCTCGCCTCTCTTACGTGAGAACAGAGTCAGCCAACGAAGAGCCAGTGCCTGTCTTCTGTCAGGTCTAACCTCGATAGGCACCTGATAAGTAGCACCACCAATACGTCTTGCCTTTACCTCAAGCTGAGGCATGATATTGTTCATAGCCTCCTCGAATACCTCGAGAGCGTCCTTACCGGACTTCTCAGCGATCTGCTCAAATGCACCATAAACGATCTTCTGAGCAACACCTTTCTTACCATCTAACATGATATTGTTGATCAGCTTTGTAACAACCTTGCTCTTGTAGACAGGATCTGCTAATACATCTCTTTTCTGTATATGTCCTTTACGTGGCACGTTACTTCCCTCCTTAATATTATTTGACAATACTACACAGCCGACACTGCATCAGCGTATTGTCATCATTAATTCATCGGTACTCACGAATTTCTGTGTCCGCACCAGGTTAATCAGTAAAAATTAATCCGGCACATCCCCAAATTAGTGAATGATTACTTCTTAGGTCTCTTTGCTCCATACTTAGAACGGCCCTGCTTTCTGTTTGCAACACCGGCTGTATCGAGTGTACCACGGATAATATGATATCTGGTACCTGGCAAATCCTTTACTCTTCCACCACGGATGAGTACAACGCTATGCTCCTGAAGGTTATGACCCTCACCTGGGATATAAGTTGTAACCTCGATACCGTTTGAGAGACGAACTCTGGCGGTCTTTCTAAGAGCTGAGTTAGGCTTCTTAGGTGTAGCAGTACGAACTGCAGTACAAACACCTCTCTTCTGTGGAGAGCTCTGAGCTACAGTCTTCTTATTCAAAGAATTGTAGGTGTACTGAAGTGCAGGAGAATTAGACTTCTTTGAAGAAACCTTTCTTCCCTTTCTTACTAACTGGTTAAATGTTGGCATTAATTTTCACCTCCTGTGATCATAATTAAAATACGCAAAAAAGTACGCAAAAACACGCACTTGATAAGTATATTATCACCGTGCGTGTTTGTCAAGCCTTTATTCTTCAAATTTTATGTAAAATTTTATTTATTATTTTAATTTGATCTCCTGGATCGTAGTGTCATTAAAGAGATAATACCGGTTTCTTTTGGAACTGCGGAAAAAGTAATCTACGCCTTCCTCCACCGTCGCATGAAAACGAAGCACTCCATTTAACCGGAAGATTCCACATTCCTTGGCTGACCGGAACAGGATCTCATTGCCGGACAGGCAGATGTCATTGTAATCCTCCGCAAAATTAAACGCGGATATCTTACTGCCCTTTAGATTGTAGATATTCATTTGATACGGCGTCTTCCTGCTGCCTGTCTCCAGAACTATGCCAATATTGTTTTCATTGTACAAAACGCTTTTAATATTCCGGCGGACCTTTTTTTGTATGATCTGCTTTGGCTGCTTCATCCCCTTCCATACATAAAAGCCCTTGTCCGAAAACAGTACCACCTGATCATCTGACAAAAAATGGATATCTGTAACTAAAGAATCCCTGTAATTTTTCGCCCCGACAATACAGTCGGAATTTTTACCGACATCCGAAAAATTATAAAAAACGACCCTGCTTTCCACTTTCCCGT
This sequence comes from uncultured Lachnospiraceae bacterium, assembly GCA_934338765.1. Lineage (GTDB taxonomy): Bacteria > Bacillota > Clostridia > Lachnospirales > Lachnospiraceae > Jutongia. Next base: position 5,252 of record CAKRHL010000032.1, read on the forward strand.
CTATAACGCAGATATAGGAAGCCGATACACTTGTTCCGTCCGGTGAGATCGCCATGCACACCGTATAGCCGTCATTTACATTGGTAGGTATCTTGACCAGCAGCTTCGATGACACATCATATGGATTATATATATTGATCATGTCGGATGACGTATCCTCCAATAAAAGCGCGACCAGCCCCTGCCCGGACACATCTGCCTGCTTTATTTCATAGTCCACGGACAACTCGGAAGCCTCATGCTTTCCGTTATATATCACGGCATCCTTTCCTCCAATGTCCGCCACAAGAACATACTGCCCCCGCATCACAACAACGGGGTTACTCATCTCATAGCTCCCGGTCCACAAAACTTTTCCGCTCATGCTGACTCCGGAAATACCATCCTTGCTGTATTTGATAAACTCTCCATCACCGCTGATATATTTCTCTGCATCCGCGTCCTGTCTCCGGCTCTCATTGAGCACCTCATACTCTGTATACTGTTTATTGATATAACCGTTGATCAGCAGGATAAAAATCCCCACCGCAACAATAACACTGGCAATGCATATCATAATAAACATCCGGTTATGCCAAATGGCAGCTTTCGGCTCTGATGCATTTATTTTTTCTGACATATCTATGCTCCAATCTGCAAAAAAGTGATAGTCCTCAAGACTACCACTTATTTTACATAACTTTGGTTGATTATACAACCTCCCCTTTTATTTTTTATAGTCAGGCAATACAATACACTGTCCTTCATAGATTTCGTCTGCATCCTTAAGTCCGTTTGCTTTCTTTACCTTCTTTTCATATGAAAGGTCATGATATTGTTTCCATACGATCTGGGATAATGTATCTCCTTTCCGTACCACATAGCTTTGTCTGGTGGTTCCGATGCTTGTCCTTTTTATCTCTCCCGTATCTCCGGAACGGCTTGTATGATGTGTGCTTTTCTTTTTGGGTGATTTTATTTTTTTCTCCTCTCCCGCCGGAGCCCGGGTGATCTGCTCTGTTGTTTTACGCTTTGCAGTATTCCGGATGTTATCTGCCGGTGTATCTGTAGTGTCCGATGCACTCTCTGCGCTTTGAAACGGAATCTGCTGCACTGTATTTTGCGCCTGTCTTGACATGGCTGCCACATCCTCCTGCTGCTCTCCCACATATTCTGTCAGGGTATCCACTGTCCGCTCCATTTTCTGGATCCTTGCCGTACTGTCTAACATAGTATGAACCCCAAACAGCAGGGTGATCCCCGCCGCTACAGCTCCACAATACGCCAGAAGCTGCAGATTCTTTTTTCGTTCCTCCTTCTCTTCGATCACATGACGCATAGACACTGTTACAGTATCTTCATAATCGCCATCGATGCTTTCCGGTTCCCGGGTGTCATCCAGCATAAAATTCTGCATCTGGGGATTTTTTTCAAAATATACATAATATCCCGACATTTCCTTCAGCATATTTCTCTGCCACAAAAATATCTTTTCCTCTTTTTCACTCAGATCCCACAAAAATAATGTTCTGTTTTCCTTTGCAAACTCTGTCTTCTGCAGCTTACGTACCTGACTGTCCACACTGCCGCTCCACATAGGCACGCCGCAGGCCCAGCCAAGCACCTCTGCCTCCGGAAAGCTTTCGCGCATCACCTGATACGCCTGATCCCACGTTTCCTTCGAAATCTTTCCGTTTCCCAGTATTTCCTTCTCCTCTAACGTCATTGCTCCGTATATAAATGCTGCGTTTTGTGCATTATTCTCTCCATATTTTCCAAGCAAAAGAACAACAACCGGTTCCTGTGCGTGTACAAAGCTTTGCTTCAGATATGTGATCACATAATCTTCCAAATATACCTTCTGTCCTGGAAGAGGGACACCTATCTGACGGACATTTTTCGGAAATGTTTTATAATCATAAATTTTCTTTTCTTCTTTTGTTCCATTGATCGTCTCCTCCATTACCTCGCACCTCACTACTTATTTTTTGGTTAATATAACATTTATGAGGTGATATTTCCTGTCGAAGCAATGCCTCCCTGCTCTTTTTCACAGGAAATTTTTCGACAACAGGATCTAAAAACGGAGGTTTAGTTTTTTTCTTCGAGGGCATACTTATAGTACCAATCAAAACAACATTCACGGAAAGGACATTATCATGACTAATACAACTCTCTATTTCGCCCCTTCTGCTGCAAAGAGTCTCAATAAATTCTGCAGTTCCTTACAGGAAATGATCGCTCAGACAGGAAACAGACCGGTTGTTTTTTTGTGCATCGGCTCTGACCGTGCAACAGGAGACAGTCTGGGACCTTTGGTGGGACATCAGCTGATCACCTCCCTGACCCTGTCTAACTGCACAAAAAAAACGGCCGTATATGGCAGTCTCAGACATACCGTTCATGCCGGAAATCTGTCTGATACACTCTCTTCTATATACAACCGTTATTCCAATCCTTTTATCATTGCTATTGATGCATCCCTGGGCGTTCCGGAACACATTGGTTGTGTCACGCTCGGTACAGGAAGCCTCCGTCCCGGCATCGGCGTCAGTCACGATCTGCCCGCCGCGGGCGACATCCATATCACCGGGATCGTCAATCATTCCGGCAGCAATAACCATCTGACCCTTCAGACCACCAGACTGCTAACCGTAGCAGAACTGGCCGGTTTTATTTCTCAGGGAATCCTCCGGACACTACATGTCTGTTCTTCCTTCCAAAGCCCGCAGGAGCGTCACTTCATCGATATATTCTAGATCTCCTCCCACCGGAACACCACTGGCGATCCTGCTCACCTTGATCCCGGTCGGCTTCACCAGTTTACTGATGTATGTGGCTGTGGCATCCCCCTCCAGATTTTTGTTGGTTGCCACGATCACTTCATCCACATCCTGCCGGAGACGTACCATCAGTTCCCGCAATCTGATATCAGCGGGACCGATCCCAAGCATCGGAGATATCGCACCATGAAGCACATGATATACTCCATCGTATTTTCCTGTCTTTTCATACGCTGCCAGATCTCTTGGATTTTCTACCACCATAATGACACGATGATTTCTTTTTTCACTGGCACAGATAGGACAAAGCTCCTGATCTGTATATGTGCAGCATTGTTTGCAATAATGTACATTTTTCTTGGCATTTGTCATCGCCTGTGACAGGCTCATCACCTGATCCTCCGGCATATTCAATATATGAAATGCCAGCCTTTGCGCCGACTTTGCACCGATACCGGGAAGTCTTGACAATTGTTCCACCAGAGCAGTGATCTGACTACTATATACATCCATTTTGGTCACTTTCCCTTCGGTATGTTTTTGGTAAATTTAGAATAATCCGCCGCCCATGCCGCCAAGGCCTCCTGTGAGCTGCTGCATCACCTGGGCATTTTCCTCTTCCATCTTACGAAGTGCCTCATTGGTTGCTGCCATGATCAGATCCTCTAAAGTTTCGATATCATCCGGATCAACAACTTCCTCAGACAATTTCACCGATACCACTTCTTTTTTTCCTGATACCTTTACGGTTACAACTCCGCCACCGGCAGAAGCCTCAAACTCTTTTTCCTCCATCTCCTTTGTCTTCTCTTCCATCTGACGCTGCATTCTCTGCGCCTGCTTCATCAGATTATTCATATTTCCCGGCATTCCTCCCGGAAATCCACCTCTTTTAGCCATCTTTTATTTCCTGCCTTTCTATTCATCAATAATTTCTATTCCGTCAAAATGAACAATACTTCCAATATCTTCATATTGCTCCTGTACCTTTTCAGAAACGATCCTGATCTGGATCTCTACATTCTTTCCAAGCACATTTTGAATAATGGTTCCCAATTCCTCCAGGCGTTTTCCTTCATCCTGCTGGAAAATACCACCATCCGTCGGATCCGAAAACTGAAGCACCAAAGCTCCATTTTCTCCCAGAGTACGTTTCGCATTTTTCAATGCGATCTGCTCCACCGGTCCACACTTACCGTACACCTGCGGCCATATCTTTAACAGCTCCTGTATATCCTCCGGCAGTGCCTTAGGACATATCCTGCCGGTGTCCCCGCTGTCTCCCGTACCTGCTGCCGGTGTCTGCGGTATTGCGGCAGCCACCCCCTGTGTACCTGCTGCAACCACTCCGTTTTCCAGTTTTTTTTCAAGATTGTCCAAACGCTGCAGGATCGAGGTTATATCCTGTTTCTTATCCATCTGCGGCTTGCAGAGCTTGATCAGAGCCACCTCAATAAGGATCCTCTTTTGGACAGCATAGCGGATCTGATTGGACAGTTCTGATAAAATACGGATATAACGGATCAATATCTCCTGAGACAGCATTTTACTTTCTTCCTGCATCTCTGCCATCTGTTCGCCGGAAACATCCACCAGATCGCTTCCCTGCGCCGAGCTTCCCACCAGAAGAAGATTTCTCATATACCAGACAAATTCGTTAATAAATTGCGTCAGATCCCTGCCGCTTACCACCATTTCTTCCACCAGCTCCAGACAGCCAACCGCATCATACGACGCCACATACCGGAACATACGGCTGTACACTGCCGTATCCACAGCCCCCAACACTTCCAACGCCTTATCATAGGTTAACGCCTGTCCCAGATAAAACGCAATACACTGATCCAGCAGACTCAGGGCATCTCGCAGGGAGCCATCAGCCGTCTTGGCAATATATCGCAGAGCCTTGTCCTCTACCTCCAGCTGTTCCTTATCCACCAGCTCTCTCAACCGCGCCTGAATGGTATCTATGGTAATTCTTTTAAAATTGTACCTCTGGCATCTGGACAGGATCGTGATCGGAATTTTGTGTACCTCTGTGGTTGCCAGAATAAAAATAACGTATTCCGGCGGTTCCTCCAATGTCTTCAAAAGTGCATTAAACGCTCCCGTAGAAAGCATATGAACCTCATCAATGATATAAACTTTATAACGCCCCTCCGTGGGAGAATACTGCACCTCATCAATGATATCACGGATATTTCCCACACCATTGTTGGAAGCTGCATCGATCTCTATGACATTCATCGAGGTCTGGCTATTGATCTTCTGGCACATCGCACACCGGTTACACGGGCTTCCATCTATCGGAGACTCACAGTTTACTGCCTTTGCCATGATCTTTGCAACCGATGTCTTACCCGTTCCACGGGTACCGCAAAACAGATAGGCATGACCAATGCGGTTCGTCTTTATCTCATTGCGCAGAGTCGTTACGATCTGATCTTGTCCTTTTACCTCATCAAAGCCCGATGGACGGAACTTTCGATATAGCGCCGTATATGACATAATTATCTCCTATTCAAAGTTACTATATTGTCCCAGACCCGCAAATTTGGACCAGAGGGACAAACAATTTTCACATTAGTCGCCGAAACAAATTCCCATTTCTTTGATCTCCTGAATAATAGAAGCCTTTGGATCTACCATTTTCAGCTTGCCAGCCACCTCAGAAAGCGGCACCGGTACAGTCTCTCCATTTACCATACCTACCATATAGCCATACTTCTCTTTTATGATCAGCTGGGCAGCCGCTGCACCAAGACGCGTGGAAAGAACACGGTCATAAGGACATGGCTCTCCGCCTCGCTGCATATGGCCCGGAACCGTAATACGCACTTCCTGGCCTGTCTTTTCCTGAATCTGTGCACCGATCTCATAAGAGATAGAAGGATATGCCATTTTCTTTCTCTTTGCCTTAAGCTCCTTCTTGCTGAGTGCTGCGTCCTCCTTGGAAATAGCCCCCTCTGCCACTGCCAGAATAGAGAAACGCTTACCCTGGGCACTTCTTTTGTCCAGAGCATTTACCACTGAATCGATATCATATGGGATCTCCGGCAGAAGAATGATGTCTGCGCCACCTGCAATACCTGCATGAAGTGTCAGCCAGCCTACCTTGTGTCCCATGACCTCTACGATAAAGACACGTCCGTGGGAAGCCGCCGTAGTATGGATGCAGTCAATGGCATTGGTTGCAATATTTACTGCACTCTGGAAACCAAATGTAATATCCGTTCCCCAGATATCGTTGTCAATGGTCTTTGGAAGTGTAACCACATTGCAGCCTTTCTCACTGAGAAGATTGGCTGTTTTGTGTGTACCGTTTCCTCCCAGGATCACCAGACAGTCAAGCTTCCATTTTTTATAATTGTCCAGCATGGCTTTCACCTTATCAAGACCGTTCTCATCCGGCTCTCCCATTTTCTTAAATGGCTGTCTCGACGTTCCAATGATGGTCCCACCCTCTGTTAATATTCCTGAGAAATCCTTCGGCTCCATCTTACGGCGGTTGCCATAAATGAGTCCCTTATATCCTTCTAAGATACCATAAATCTCCACATCCGGATTTGCCTGATACAATGTCTTGGCTACACCTCGCATGGTTGCATTCAAACTCTGACAGTCACCGCCACTTGTCAAAAAACCAATTCTTTTCACGTTTTCCTCCAATTCTGCGCTCCCATAGCGCCATCAATGTTTTCACCTCAATAACGTTTCTTTTCACACGACGGGTGTGATCTATGGTCAGAGGCTCCTTCTTCTCTTGCCTCTTCCAATTCCTTCTCCCGCTCCGGCGTATAGCCGTACTTTTTCTGAATGATACTGTTCAGCAGATACCCGCCTGCCAGTACCACCAAAAGCACAACTCCCGCCACTCCCGGAGATATGATTGCCGTAAGCATCATGTTTTATTTACTCCTACAGATGCCAGATATCCTCATTGTACTGCGCGATCGTACGATCGGATGAAAAGAATCCGGCCTTTGCAATATTGACTATCATTTTCTGTTCCCAGGATTTTTTGTCTGCATAATCTGCAAGCATCTTTTCCTTGACCCGGATGTATTCTTTTACATCAAGCAGGGTCATAAACCAGTCCTTTGTCAGAAGCTCCATATACAGACGGATCAGGCTCTTTTTGTTGCCCACTGCAAACATTTCCTTGCTGATAATGAAATCCACAAGCTTTGCGATCTCCGGATCTGCATCATAAATAGATTCTGCACTGTAATCTGCCTTGGCATAATGCTCAATAACCTCTTCACTGGACTTACCAAAGATATAAATATTGTCATCGCCCACAAACTGGTGGATCTCGACATTGGCTCCATCCTCTGTACCAAGAGTGATCGCACCATTCAGCATAAATTTCATATTACCGGTTCCACTTGCCTCCTTGGATGCCAGTGAGATCTGCTCAGAAATATCTGCTGCCGGGATCACCTTCTCCGCGTAAGAGACATTATAATTCTCCAGCATAACAACCTTGAGGTAAGGACTTACCTCCGGATCGTTATTGATCAGCTCTGACAGGCAGAGGATCAGATGAATAATGTCTTTTGCAATAGTATATGCCGGTGCCGCCTTTGCTCCAAAAATGACAGTGATCGGAGTCTTTGGCTTGTTGCCTGCCTTGATATCCATATATTTGTGGATCACATACAGTGCATTCATCTGCTGACGCTTGTACTCATGGAGACGTTTTACCTGTACGTCAAAGACAGAATTTTCATCGACGGTAATGTTCTCCTTTTCCTTGAGATATGCTGCCAGTTCTTTCTTTTTCTGGCGTTTGATCTCATAAATAGCATCCAGAGCCTTCTGATCATCCTGATACTTTAACAGATCCTCCAGCTTGGATGCATCCTTCTTAAAGCCGGCACCAATCTTATCCGTGATATAATCGGTCAACTGGTGGTTGCAGTGAAGCAGCCAGCGGCGGAATGTAATACCGTTTGTCTTATTGTTAAACTTCTGCGGATAGAGATCATAGAACGGCTTCAGCTCAGAATTCTTCAGGATCTCCGTGTGCAGATATGCCACACCGTTTACGCTGGTGCTGTAGTGAATGTCAATATGTGCCATATGGACGATATTGTTCTCATCAATAATGGCAACTCTCGGATCAGAGTATTTCTCCTTTACCTTGACATCCAGCATCTTAATGATCGGTACAAGCTGTGGCACAACCTTTTCCAGATACCACATCGGCCACTTCTCCAGAGCCTCTGCAAGGATGGTATGGTTGGTATAAGCACACATTCTGGATACAATACCAATCGCATCGTTCATCTCGATTCCACGATTCACTAACAGACGGATCAGCTCCGGAATGACCATAGTCGGATGGGTATCATTGATCTGAACAACGGCGTAATCCGGCAGATCATAAAGAGTACTTCCCTTTGCCAGTGCCTCATCAATAATAAGCTGTGCGGCATTGCTGACCATAAAATACTGCTGATAGATACGAAGCAGCTGACCCTGTACATCACTGTCATCCGGATAAAGAAATAATGTGAGATTCTTTGTGATCTCATCCTTGTTAAACCAGATACTGTCTCCCTGAACAATAGAATCATCCACACTGTCCAGATCAAACAGCTTGAGAGTATTTACCTTATTATCATAGCCTGTAACATCAATTTCATACATCACCGACTGAACCGTCTTATTATGGAAAATTACAGGATATCCCACATCCGTCCGGCGAAGCCAGCTCTGATCCTGAATCCAAGGATTCGGAGTCTCCTTCTGCATATTCTGCTCAAATACCTGTTTAAATAATCCCAGATGGTAGTTCAGCCCCACACCGTCTCCCGGCAGACCCAGTGTTGCAATGGAATCCAGAAAACATGCAGCCAGACGGCCAAGTCCACCGTTACCAAGAGATGGCTCCGGCTCGATCTCCTCAATATCAACCATGGACTTTCCATGCTTTTTCAGCGCTTCATTGACCTGATCATAAAGACCCAGATTGATCAGATTATTGGATAGAAGCTTTCCGATCAGAAACTCCGCTGATATGTAATATACTTTTTTCTTTCCCTCAATCCGTCCCTTCTGGTCAATGGCTCTTTTGGTGAGATTCAGCAGATTGTAATAAATCTCCTCATTACTTGCGCCAGCTGCAATACTTTCGATTTCCTGTTCAAACATAATCCTCTTACATTCCTTTCTCCACCTGCAAACTCTGTGCCGCAGGCAAAAACTTACCGGCAAAAAACTGCCATGTGCACATTTTCTCTTAACGAACAATATGGTATCCCTATCTGTACAGGCCATATTGTCCCACGTACAGATAAGTATACCATACTTTCATTCTACGGTCAAAATAGAAACTATTTGTAAAGAGGTCCGTATGCGGCACATGCGCGGTAATCCTGTCCCTCTTTATCCATACCAAACGCATTCCATGCGGATGGACGGAAGATATCCTCCTCCGGTACATTATGCATGCATACAGGGATTCTGAGGATTGATGCCAGCGTGATCAGATCTGCACCGATATGACCATAGCTGATAGCACCATGGTTGGCACCCCAGTTGTTCATAACATCATATGCAGTCTTGAATGCGCCCTCACCGGTAACACGAGGAGCGAACCAGGTACAAGGCCATGTATAATCCGTACGCTTCCAGATCTTGTCAGATACCTCATCCGGCAGATTGATGGTATAACCCTCGCAGATCTGCAGAACCGGTCCCAGTCCCTTGACCAGATTCAGACGGATCATTGTTGCAGGCATTTCTGCTCTGGTAAGATATCTGGAAGAGAATCCACCGCCACGGAAGTATCCGTTATCGGCAGCACACCACTCGGTTGCCTCCAGGCATGCCTTCTGGTCTGCCTCTGTCATCTCCCAGAATGGCTTGATCACACCGCTGCCGTTCCCGTCCTTCACCTCTCCGCAGGCATCCAGACAAGCTGCTCCGGAATTGATCAGATGCAGGAAACCGCCAGCCTCCTTTGCAATGCCCTCCAGCTCATAACCTGTTGCTTTCTTAACGGCATCCGGACTCCAGTATGTACGAACATCTGCAAATATCTGTGCACGGCCGGTCAGAAGCTTCATAAACAACATACCAAGACCGTTGAGAGTATCATTCTCAGTTGCCAGAATATACGGCTCTCTTGCGCCATTCCAGTCAAAGGAAGAATTACAGAGTGCCTCTGCGAAATCTCCGTTCGGATAGAAATCAGTCCACTGTCTCTGACCCTGGAAGCCGGCAGCAATGGCGTTATGTCCAACTGCCTCCTCTTCTCTGCCCTCCGGAAGGTTTTTATTTCCGTTCATCAGATCCTTGATGATACACATCATCTTTACAACGAACTCCCAGTCACGCTGCTTCTGCTCGTCGTTTCTCTTTACAAAATCCGGGTTCTTGTCCCAGCCCTCTTTGCAGTGGGACTCTGTCCATGATAATGCTCTCTCGAACTCCTCATGATCATAGATTCCCTCTGACATACGACGAATGATCTCTACCTCATCCACGGACTCTACACGCATACCGAGATATTCCTCAATAAACTCACAGTTTACAATAGATCCTGCAATTCCCATGGTAACTGCACCAATCTGCAGATATGATTTTCCACGCATGGTTGCTGCGGCGATCGCTGCGCGTCCAAAACGAAGAAGCTTCTCCTTTACATCCTCCGGTATCTCCTCAGCGTCTGCCTCCTGAACATCCTTACCGTAAATACCAAATGCAGGGAGTCCCTTCTGTGCATGAGCTGCCAGTACAGCGGCAAGATATACCGCACCCGGTCTCTCTGTACCATTAAAACCCCATACTGCCTTAATGGTATTTTTATCCATATCCATCGTCTCAGATCCATAACACCAGCAAGGAGTAACTGTCAGTGTAATATCAACACCCTCTCTGCGGAACTTGTCAGCACAGGCAGCCGCCTCTGCAACACGTCCGATAGTTGTATCTGCGATCACAACCTTTACCGGCTCTCCATTGGAGTAACGCAGATTCTCCTCAAAAAGCTTTGCGGCATTTTTTGCCATGCCCATGGTCTGAGCCTCCAGCGACTCACGTACCTTAAGCGGTCCTCTTCGTCCATCTATCGTCGGACGAATTCCAATTACAGGATAGTCCCCAATCATTCTGTTTTCTGCCATTCCATCTCCATCCTTTCCAAAAAAATTATTGATGATATAAATTAACGGCT
>CAKRHL010000033.1 GCA_934338765.1 uncultured Lachnospiraceae bacterium
ATCTGTGCAGCGGTAGATACCGTACATAGCTTTGGACAGGTCTGTGGAGATCTGAATCCGCAGAATATCTGTGTCAACTTGGATATGGATGATCCGGGAGCTTTGATGGTTACTTTGGTAGACACGGATTCTTATCATATCGTAAACGGTCAGATGATGTATCGCTGTGAGGTTGGTCAGGCGAACTATATACCGCCGGAGCTGCAGAAACGTCTGTATGGCGGACAGAGCTTATCATCAATGCCGCTTCCGACATACAGCAAGGAAACCGACCGGTTCGCACTGGCAGTTAATTTGTTCTCATTATTTATGAATGGCTGTCATCCTTTTGCGTGCGCGATCGACCCGGAGGAGGCAGAGCAGATGGACGAATCTCTGGATATTCCACAGCCTTCCGACAATATCCGTAAGGGGTTTTCACCGTTCTTTTATAAGAAAAAGGGAATCACGTATCCGACTTATGCGCCGGACTTTACATTCCTTCCGGAGAGTTTTCAGAGGCTGTTTTATCGTACTTTTGTGGACGGCTATAAGGATCCGACTGTACGTGCCAGTGCCAGTGAGTGGATGCAGGTGATCATGGAGGTTTTACAAAATAAAGACTATATTAAATGCCAGCATGGTCATATCTATTTTATCCACAAGATGGAGTGTCCGTATTGTGAGATGATCAAGAAGCATCAGGAAAGACAACAAAAAGCGGAGGCTGAGGCAGCAGCAGAGAAGCGTCGGATCGCCGCAAGTCAGCCGATCCATCCCAAGGAGCATATGGCAGACAATTATATGGATGTGCGTCCGAAGGAGCCGACATTCCTGGAGTCGCATTTTGTATTTATCATATATGGAGTGATTGCGCTTTTTATCATTTTATTTATTGTATGGTATTTTAACAGCTGATAGAGGTAACACCAAGGGGTAGTAGTGAAAAGGAAACAGGAGGAAGGAAAATGAGCGAACAGATCACAAAGGAGCAATTATTTGGGGGGATCGCGGCACCAAGTGAGCCGCATATGGCATGTGTGCTTCTGCTGGATATTTCCAGTTCCATGAAAGGAGCACCGATTCAGAGTCTGAATGAAGCGATTGCAAAGTTCAAGCAGCAGGTATGTCAGGATCCGCTTGCAAGAAAGCGTGTAGAGGTAGCGATTGTTACATTTGAGACACATGTAGAAATTGTCAGTGACTTTATGCCGATCGATCAGATGCCTGCGATCACATTAGAGCCGGGCGGACAGACACATATGGCGGAGGCGATTCAGGTAGCCATTGATCTGGTTAAAAAACGTACCAGAGAATATCAGGGAGTTGGGGTTCCTTGTTTTAAGCCATGGATCTTTATGATCACAGATGGTGTTTCCATGTCTACACCGGAGGCAATGCAGGAGGCAGCTGCCAGGATTCATGAGGAAGAGTCCAAGGGAAGCAATGGACGTCTCAAATTCTGGGCTTTGGGCGTAGATGATTATGATAAAGAAGAGCTTTTCAAGCTGACCGACCGCGTGATCGAGCTGCAGCAGCATGAGTTTACGGGTATCTTTGACTGGCTGGTGGACAGCATGAGTGCAATCTCCAAGAGTCAGGTAGGAGACAGGATAGAGCTGGATAATCTGCCGGAAGGGGCAGGTATGGCGGCGGATATCGAGGAGAGGGATGTCAGCGAGTGGTAGGAGACCGGTTCTGATATTTGAGAAGGGGCGTATGACATGTTAAGTTATGGATTTTCTATCAAAGGAAAAGCACATATAAAAACAGGGGTTGTATGTCAGGATGCCAATATGCATGGGGAGATCGCACCGGGGGTATATATCGGCGTAGCTGCAGATGGGGTAGGCAGTGCACGCCATTCGGATATTGCATCCGGTCTTGCAACAGAGAAACTGGTAGAATATTTAGAACGTCATGTGCAGACCGGCTATGGGATTGATGAGCAGTTAGTTTGTCTGAAGGCGGGATTTCAGTATGCAGAGAAAGCCATTGAGGAATATGTGCAGGACTGCGACGATATGCTGAATGAATATGATACAACTCTTCATGTAGTACTCTATGATGGCAGGACGGTTGTGTATGGTCATGCCGGAGATGGAGGGATTCTGGTCCGGACTGTGTCCGGAGAGACAAAGGTGGCGACATTTCCACAGAAGGGATCTGACGGGGTCTCGGTAATGCCGTTACGTGCGGGAGAAAAGTCGTGGGAATTTGGATATTTTCCGGAGAGAGTAGCAGCGGTTATGCTTGTTACCGATGGGATTCTCGATAGAGTGATCCAGCCACACTTATTAAATCTTCCGGCGACCAGAGAAGAGATTCAAAATCCTGACAGACACAAAACAAATGTATATCGGAGTGCAACGGAGTTCTTTATGAATCCCTATTGTGTGCTTGGCAATAAAAATCTTCAGGATCCCATTGATCTGTATCATTATTATATCAATGGAGAGTTTCTGGATCCGGAGCAGGACTGGCAGTTATATCTGGACTGTATGCGCCGTGGTTATCAGAGTATGTATGATGCCGCAACGGCAGAAAAGATCTGCAGTACCATGACGGCAAGCGTGCCGCTATGGAACATCGAGGACACGACAGATGATAAGACGATCGTATGTCTGATCAATGAGAATGCACAGATGAAGGTGCCAAAGCCAGAGTATTTCTATGAACCGGATTGGGCGAAGCTTCGTCAGCATTATGAGCATTTATTATATCCGGCAGGCTTTAGTGGAGATGATCCGCTGGCACAGCCGCAGACGCCGGACGGAGAGGAAGAAGAAAGCAGTAAAAACAGAAAAAAAGGCGGTTTTTTGAAATCGGTATTTCGAAATAAATAAAAAGAAGTACGGCGAATAAGTAAGGGAATCCCGGATGATCATGGTCATCCGGGATATTTTTTTGAAAAGATTAATAGAGATCTTGCAGAGATGTTGAAAACTTTGCAGGATCTTTTTGATTTTTAAGGTTGAATTAAGGTGCATCATTTATCACAGCCATATCATCAAAACGGAGCAATGCATTTAAGCGTTTTGAAAACGCTTTGGATGGCAGGGGAAATAAATGGACCAAAAGTACAAAAAATCAGGTAAAGCGCCTGGCATCCCTGGCGGGACAGCTCATTACTCTTTCGAAGATGGACGAAGGGGATGGTGCGGCGGATAAGATGAAGTTTTCCATGACAGATGCTGTCATCGACACGACCTCCTCCTTTGAGAGTGTGGCGGAGACAAAGGGACGAAAGCTTGTGTGTGATATTGAAGAAAACTTATATTTTGTCGGGGAAGAAAAACAGATCCGGGAGATGTTTGGGATTTTTCTGGATAATGCCGTAAAATATTCCACCGAGGGCAGTGAGATTCATGTTTCTCTAGAGCGGAAGGGCAGGAAGATCATTTATCAGATCAGTAATGAGACGGATCTGATCGAAAAAGGAAATCAGGATGTGCTGTTTGAGAGGTTTTATCGCAGTGATGTCTCTAGAAATTCGGCAACCGGCGGAAGCGGTATTGGCCTATCGGTTGCAAAGGCAGTGGCAGAAGCGCATCATGGCAAGCTGACAGCAGAGAGTAAGGATGGCAAAAGCCTTACGATCACGTTGACGGTGGGACCGGCTGCGTAGGGGATTGTATTTTTGAGGAATGGGAGTATAATAGGAGCCGAAAAAAGAAATACAAAACACGGATATCGCAGAGATACCCTTAATAATAAAAAGAAAAGAGTGATAATATGTCTGCTACACTGAAAAGAATTCCAAGGGAAACAGAGGTTGAGGAAGTGTTTGGTAAAATACTTCAGTCACCGGAGGCATGTGAGCGGTTGGAGGAAATCTTTTATGACCGTTTTTCGGAGGAGAATATATCTCCGGACACGAGATCACAGCATTTTGCAAAAGCTCTTTTTTCGGCTTATGAAAATCAGGATATCAGCGCCCTTCTGCTGGAAATCTGCCAGCGGAGTATGTTTGACCTGCTTCGGGAGGCATATCTGATCCCGAAACGATTTCATGGAAAAGCAGGGGATAATCCGGTGCTGCTCACAGATGTGGATGGCAATAAGCTGGAAACAGCCAACCGCAAAATTTCTTCTCATGAATGGAATAAGTATCAGGAGATATTAAAAAATCATGTCTGTGCACCGAGATCCAAGATCTATCTGGCAGATGGATATGATATCATGCGCCGTTATACAGATGACCTGGATATTAAAGAGGACTATGTAAATCCAAAGCGGGGCATTTTTATCCTGTATGCGCTTCCGGATACGGCGGCTCTTGGAATGAGTGAAGCACAGGCATATGCGATCATATGGGATGCTTTTCAGCAGATTCAGAAATGCGCCCTCTCGGCAATGGTGTATTATGGTCAGGAGACCGGCTTAAAGAATGAACGTAAATTTGATGAGATCGGTGTGCTTCTCCCGATCAGCCAGTTCGAAAAAAAGATTTTGCATCATCTTACGGAAATTGACGGCATTGTGCTGGCAAGCAGAGAGGAACTGATGAAAAAAGCAGGAAAAGATAGTCTGGAGTTATGATTGCAGAATCAGATCCTTCAGTTTTTTTGCCGCAGTGCTCAAAGGTCTCCGGAAGTCCGAAACCATACAAATGTGACGACAAGGAATCGTTTCCTGTAACGGTATGGGAATCACTTCATGGCTTTGAATAGCAGGAGCGGCCATAAATTCCGGAATAAAAGCAAGTCCCAGCTCGGACTTGACGAGGGGCAGGATCTGATCTGTCGTTGCTGCCTCTGTGTCCGGTTCCAATTCCAAATCGTAGGAAAGAAACAGCTGGTGATAAAATGTAAAAGTCATGGTTTCTTTGCCCAGACAGATCAGAGGATAATTTTGCAGCTCCGATAAGGACAGAGTCTGGCTGCTTAATGCGGTAAATGTTTTACCACCGATCAGAACCTCCCGGAAGGATTGAAGTTTTACTTCCTTCAAGGGAGGTTTTGCTGTTGTGGGAGTGGTAACGACTGCAAAATCGATTTCTCCGTTTTTGACCGCATCAACCGCTTGGGGAGTAGAATGATTGTAGATCTTAAGGCGGATACCGGGATATGTCATATGAAAAATTTTCAGCCGCTCCAACAGATAAATGCTGAGTGCAGTTTCGCTGGCACCGATGGAAATGCTGCCGTGCTCCAGTCCGGTGCTCTCGGTAAGCTCCTCCTCTGCCAGCTGTAATTGTGCCATGGCAGCAGATACTCTCGTGTAAAGACGTTCACCCTCCGGTGTGAGCCGTACACCGCGGTTTGTCCGGATAAAGAGGGTACAGTGGATTTCGCTTTCCAGACAATTTATGGTACGGGTAATATTTGGCTGACTGTTTCCAAGAACCCTTGCAGCTTTTGTGAGACTGCCGTATTTGGCAACATAATAAAATATCTTATAGTATTCAAAATTTATATTCATAAAAATCCTCATTTCTGAGCGTTTATACGCATTTTTACTGATATATCAAAATATTATATCAGCCATATCAATAATAGCTTTTACATATTTCCACAGGGTAAGTATAATAAACCTCGAAGAAAAAAACAAGATGTTTTGAGACTTGCAAAGTCTGTAAACACAGAGGAGGAAGAAGTATGCTGACAGCTGTAACGGGAATAAACTGGGGCGATGAGGGAAAAGGCAGAGTGATCGATCTGCTTGCCGGACAGGCGGATGTGGTTGTGCGTTATCAGGGAGGAAATAATGCCGGGCACACCGTAGTGACAGAGCAGGGAAAATTCATTTTGAACCTGATCCCCTCCGGTATTTTACATCCGGGTGTGACCTGCGTTCTGGGAGATGGAATGGTCATTGATCCGGAACACCTGGAGAATGAGATCCAAAAGCTGCGGGAAAAGGATGTGGCAGTATCACCGAAAAATCTGAAAATTTCCACCAGAGCCACAATTTCTATGCCCTGGCACCGGATACAGGATGAATTGGAGGAGGATCGTCTGGCCAGAAGCGGAGCGGCATTTGGTTCCACCAGAAGGGGGATTGCCTATGCTTACAGTGATAAATACCGTAAAAAAACATTGCGTATGGGAGATCTGTTCCGGTTAGACGAAGAGAATATGAAGGCACGTCTGAAAATGATGCTGGATGCCAAAAATATGGAGCTTGCAGGCTGCTATCACCAGGAACCCATGTCGTTTCCGGCGCTTTATAAATGGTGTGAAGAGCAGGCAGAAAAATTCAAGGATTATATTTGCGACACCGGGGAATTTCTGGATGAATCATTGAAGAAAGGCAAAAAAGTCATTCTGGAGGCACAGCTTGGAGCGATGAGAGATATTGATTATGGCATCTTTCCGTATACTTCCAGCTCATCTACAATCGCCGCATATGCTCCGATCGGGGCAGGGATTCCGGCACACGTTCCCGATCACGTCGTCGGCGTGCTGAAAGCATATTCTACATGTGTAGGAGCAGGACCTTTTGTGGCTGAAACGGCAATGCCACAATCCTGGCTGGATATGCTTAGAAGGCTGGGAGGAGAATATGGTGCAGCCACAGGAAGACCACGGCGGGTAGGTCCTGTGGATATACCGGCCAGCCGTTACGGCTTAAAGTGTCAGAATGCAGATAAAATTGCGCTTACAAAGCTGGATGTGCTGAGTGCGTTTACAGAAATTCCGGTCATTACCGGATATCGATACGGAGATCAGATGACAGACAGATTTGATCCGGGGTGTGATCTGGAAAAATATGAACCGATAGTGGAAACCATACCGGGGTGGCAGCAGAGTATTTCCAAGTGCCGCACCTGGGAAGAGCTTCCCGACAATGCAAAGGCATATATTGCATTGCTGGAGAAGCTGTTAGATCACGAGATCCAATTTGTTTCCGTAGGAGCCAAGAGAGACGAATATCTCCTGAAGGGATCGTGGATCTGATTCAGGTGCAGTAACGGAATGATTTATCTGTGATAATGCGGGCGAATATCAGACCAAGAGGCAGAGCCATAATGATCAGCATTGCAGATGCAAACCAGGAAGCTGAGGTGGTCAGAGACATAATGCCCAGATTATAAACTGCCTTGTAAAGATACAGACCGGGAACCATGATCACGATGGCGGGAACTGTGATGGAGATTCGTGGATAGCCAAGTTTATTTTTGAGCAGAGATGCTAAAATACCGGCAGTCAATGCCCCGATGAAAGCAGCGGCAGCAGGCGGGATCGTCACGAAATCTACCAGTTCCAGACGAAGTGTATTTGCAATGGCGCCAATAAAAGCAGCGGCGGCAGCAATGGACCGGGGACTGTTAAACATAATAGAGAAACCGAATACACCACCAAAGCTTGTGATCAGCCGGAATAATAAAAGTGTTCCGGCTGATAAATTTAATGGCGGAAAATCCATTGGCTTTAAATGAAACAGCAGAGCCATGATCCAGGCGGTAATGGTTGCAACTACAATGATCACGATGGCATACGCCAGACGTTCCAGTCCGGAGCGCATATCCAGCTTGGCGAGATCGATACCGCTGGTGATAAACGGAAAGCCCGGAATAATAAACAGCATCGAGCAGATATATCCCGCCTCGTGCTGCAGCGAGACAGAGAAAAAGGTCTCGGCCAGCTTGAGAGCCCCCACATAAACCAGACAGGCGGCAGCGACGGAAGATACAATACACAGAAACAATGTAAAATGATGTTTTGTCAATTTGCACCGCAGAAAATTACCGATACCGGCACCGAGAAAAGCGAGGATCATCTCATTCAGATCGCCTCCCAGCAGAAATGTAAAGCATCCACATGCCAGAGCAGCAGCGAAGCCCAAAGCCACGGGAGAATAAAGTCCGTGGAGCTGTTCAATCTCGTCCAACTGGGCGTGAAGCTGTTCTCCGGACAAAGTATCACATTTTTCCGGGAATTCCTGAATAAAATGCTCCAGCCGGTTCAGCTTGGAGGTGTTGACTCCGGTGTTGGTCAGGCAGAGAGACTGGGAAAAACAATGATCGCCGTCAAAACAGGTGTAATCAATAGACATAAGTCCGATATTGGCGGTGCATGTGATATTCAGCTGCTCTGCCAGTGAATTCATAGAGCTTCGAACCCTCCAGGCTCCGGTTCCGCAGGATAACAGCATAAGACCGGTCCGGCCGATGATAGAAGCCTTTTCGGTGAGACTTGCGCTGCGGATATTAACATTTTCCATCTGACTGGCATAATCATGCCAGTATATTTCCATATGATTCTGAGGTAATGCATTTGCCTGCATTTCATCACTTCCTTAATACATGGTTTCTTATTAAAAAGATTAATTTGTATTCAGTATAGAACGAACCGGAAAAAAGTCAAGAAAAGGATAGGAAATCATCTTAAAATTTATGCATAAAAAATGAGGTATCCGATTCAATGCGTATATTGCAAATAAGCCTTGACGGCATTTTCGTAGGAATGGGCAAAATGACTTTTTAATGCTTCGGGGGACAGGATGACCGCATCAGCGCCGAATTTAAAAAAGTAATATTCTAATTGTCTACGGCTGCATCTGAATGTATAGGTGTGGCCGTCTTTGTCTATTTTTTTGTAAGGCGGGCGCAGGTGAAGGATACGGTTATATAATTGGATCCCTTTATCGCTTAAATATATCCTGCAGTCCATCAATTCCTCGTTGATGAATTGTACACCCTTTTCTTTAATCTCCATATCTAGCTTTTTTTTATCCTCTTTGCTTATAAAGGCGTGCTGTTGCAGGATCCGGGCTTTTTCCAGATTTGTCACCCGGCAGGAAAAGTTTTTCAGGGTATGACCTTTCTCCTGATCGGAGGAAAAGATCTCGTATCCGATGACATAATGATACATGGACAATACGTCAGTTTCCACCCGGTAGGGTTTGATCTTTACAATATCCTGCCCGCGGGCGCGGGAGTTTGTTTTAATACGCAGAGACAGGACTTTTTGCTCATGGATCGCAGTATCAATCGTTTCAAACAGATTTTTCGCATAAATGGCCTCCCGTTCCAGGTAAGGTTTGCGGCAGTATTCCTCGATCAGTGATTTTACATAGGAGCTTACGCTGGGATAATAGATGTCTTCTGTACTCTCGTTTGTGAAATAATCTACATTATCGTTATTTAACCGGATCTTGAAGCCGGAGCCCTTGTCATAGTGCTGCTGTGATGTCATTTTAATATAATTGTCAATCAATGCATCAATAAAATTCTCAGCGGAACCACTCTTTTGAAGAGAACCGTTCTCTCCCACGTAACCGGCGAGAGCCTCGATATGCTGCTGTCTATATCTCTCTGAGGACAAGGATATGGTTGCTTTGGCGGTATCCTTGAAGTTGGTTATGATCTGATTGATAAAGGTAGACTTAGTGGGTATCTGAAAAGCGGCCATGTCACTTTCGATGATCGCATTGGCATACCGGCTTAAATTAACATGCAGCTTATTTTCTGTGTTTAATTGGGGAAAAGACATAATGACCCTCCTTATCTCACTTGGAAAAGTTATCTTTATATGAACCAATATACCAAAAAAATATCGAAAACACAACGATATAGTAACTATAAAATGATTGAAATATTCATAGTAAAGTTATGACTACACTTGTATAATGATGGATGTAAATAAAATATAGCAAGTTTCCGGGAGGTGAGATTATGTTTAAGAAGATTATGATCGAGGTTATTCCTGTTGTTGTCAATGTGGTACTCAATGAGTGGGCAAGCAAAGATTGACAGGTGTATGCTTGTCTTTTGTGATCCCGGAGGGAGGTGAGTAGTATGTTTAAAAAAGTTGTGATAGCAATGTTACCTACAGTGGCTGAAGGCGTTGTGAAGATGATCATCAGAAAGGTGCGCTAGTTTACATAAGGGGCAGCAACCGGTGGCCGGTGTTTTCCGCCGGCCGTCGGAAAGGAGAAGTCATGAAGAAGCATAAATATGAGAGAATCCTTGACATGTACATTGCTCTGGAGGCCGGGAAGATTTTAACAAAGGCGTATCTGGCACAGGAGTATGGAGTTGATGAGAGGACGATACAGAGGGATATCGATGATATCCGGGCATACTATTATGATTCCGGAGAATATGCCGGTGTCAAAGAGGTTATTTATGACCATTCCTGTGGGGGATTTAAGATTGCTGCCTGAATGGAATAGATGAATAGGAGATATTTGCCGGGAGCAGAAAAAGATTGACATATTACACAGTTATGTTAGAATAACAGTAACAATTACTATTATTTAACGAAAGGAGAATGAGATGGCTGCAATACGTTATAGTAAACAGCGGGAGGCGATACGGATGTATCTGCTCTCGACAAAATCTCATCCTACAGCGGAGGCTGTGTATAATAATATCAAAAATGAGCATCCTCGTATTAGTCTGGGAACGGTTTACCGCAATCTGAATCTGCTGGTGGAGCAGGGCGAGGCGTTGCGTCTGGACTGTGGTGACGGGGTCGATCATTTTGACGGAGATACAAGACCCCACTACCATTTCGCATGTCGTGGGTGCGGCTGTGTGATGGATCTGGAGATGGATCCTATAGATCATATTGACCAGATCGCAGGGGCTGGCTTTGATGGAGAGATCCAGGGACATAGGGTGTTGTTTTATGGGCTATGTCCGGATTGCAGGAAGTAAATTGAATGAATTTGATCAAAAAGATGAGTTTTTTGAAAAAATGTGTTGACAATAAAAGAAAGATTTGTTATATTCTTATCAGAAACAGTAATCATTACTGTTAAGGGGACAAGGCAAACAAATGTTATAAAATTTATAAAAGAAAAGGAGATTACGATTATGGCAAAGTATGTATGTTCTGTATGTGGTTATGTTCATGAAGGAGATCAGCCACCGGAGAAGTGTCCACAGTGTGGAGTTGGCGCAGATAAGTTCATCCGACAGGGAGATGACAAGACTTGGGCTGCTGAGCACGTTGTAGGTGTTGCACAGGGCGCACCGGAGGATATTATGGCAGATCTTCGTGCAAACTTCAACGGAGAGTGCTCCGAGGTTGGTATGTATCTGGCAATGGCTCGTGTAGCTCATCGCGAGGGATATCCTGAGATCGGACTTTACTGGGAGAAGGCAGCATATGAGGAGGCTGAGCATGCAGCAAAGTTTGCAGAGCTTCTTGGCGAGGTTGTTACAGACAGCACGAAGAAGAACCTGGAAATGCGTGTAGAGGCTGAGCATGGTGCAACAGCAGGTAAGTTTGATCTTGCAAAGAGAGCAAAGGCATTGGATCTGGATGCGATCCATGACACAGTTCATGAGATGGCCCGTGATGAGGCCAGACATGGCAAGGCATTCGAGGGTCTTCTGAAGAGATACTTTGGTTAAAAAATGCACAAAAAATAAAACCGGATCGGCAAAAGATTGTCTAAAATGAAATTGGACAGATTAGAAATAAGGTACTATAATGAACTTATGGTGCATAAAACGAAAAACCGATTCGATTTGGACTTCTACTACACTAAGAAACCTGTGTGGTGGAAGTCTTTTTGCTTTATTCGCGCGAAGGTAAAGTGAGGATGGAACAAATAAATTTGTTCCATCTGATAAAGCAAAAACATTCCACGGGGATGAGGTCGGATCAAGCTTTGCTTTACGCATGTGAAGATCAGCAAAAAGAAGGAGGAATCATTATGATGACATTAAACGCTGAGAAAAGAGACATGAGTGTAAAGGCGAAAAAGTTACGGAGAGAGGGATATGTCCCAGGCAGTTTATGCGGAAGAGATCTGGAGGAGCCGGTTGCTTTGAAGATTTCTGAATTTGAAGCAGAGCGTTTCATGAGAAAGAACATGAAGGGCAGCAGAACAGTCCTGCAGGTTGGAGACCAGAAGTACAATGCAATTATAAAGGATGTGGATTACAATCCTTTGCTGAAAAAGATCATGTTCATTGATTTTCAGTTACTGGTTGCCGGTGAGAAAATTTCTACGACAGCACAGGTTGTATTGCTGAACGAGGAGCTGGCAAAGGGATCCGTCGACGAGGAGATTTCCGAGATTCATTACAAGGCAGACCCGGCAGATATTGTGGAAAAGGTTTATATTGATTTTGAGAAGCTGGGAGATCAGAAATGTGTTAAGGTAAAGGATATCAAGGAACTGATGAATGACAAGATCGAGCTGATCACTTCAGAGGATGCAACAATCGTAGATATTTCAGAGGGATCTCAATATGTGGAGGAAGATGAAGCTGCTGAGGGAGAAGCCGAGGCTGTTGCAGCATCATAGTTGCGATATGATCATGGATAAATACAATTAAAAAAGGAACTACCGCATCAATGGACGAGAAATGATCTGTTGGTGCGATAGTTCCTTTTTTCTTTTGTCTTATATTCTAAATGAATATTCTGTTGACATAACAGATTGTTTGGTATAATTTATGTTTGTTGATAAAAATTATCATTAGACAATGCGAACTGTGGCGGTGGAGGAAAGACAAAAATTCATCGAAGAAATGTATCACATGAGATAAAGAGGGCATATGTTATGACATTAAAGGAACTGGAGATTGGAAAGAGTGCCGTGATCCGGACGGTAGGAGGACAAGGGGCATTGCGCCAGCATTTTCTGGATATGGGAATGATCCCCGGGGCAGAGGTGACGGTAGTGAAGCTGGCACCGATGGGAGATCCCATGGAGCTGCAGGTTCATGGATATGAGCTGACACTCCGGCTGGCGGAGGCAGATCAGATCGAGATTGTGCCGATCGATCAGAGAACCAGAAGCCATGCAGGACAGGAGCGGCTGCAGGCGACGGAGCATCCCGGTCTTGGTGAGGAGGGAAAGTATCATTCAAAGGAGGATGAAAATCCGCTGCCGGAGGGAACGCTGCTGACATATGCGTTGGTGGGCAATCAGAACTGCGGAAAGACGACGCTTTTTAATCAGCTGACCGGTTCGAATCAGCATGTAGGAAATTTCCCGGGTGTGACGGTGGACCGCAAAGATGGCACCATTAAAGGATATACAGAAACGGATATTACGGATCTGCCGGGCATTTATTCCATGTCTCCCTACAGCAGTGAGGAGATTGTATCCCGCAATTTTGTGCTGGAGGAGAAACCGCGGGCATTGATCAATATAGTAGATGCAACCAATATTGAGCGGAATCTCTATCTGACCATGCAGCTTCTGGAGATGGATATTCCTATGGTGGTTGCACTGAATATGATGGATGAGGTGACGGGCAATCAGGGAGCGGTAGATGTTAATGGAATGGAAGCACTGCTGGGGGTGCCGGTCATCCCTATCTCGGCA
This sequence comes from uncultured Lachnospiraceae bacterium, assembly GCA_934338765.1. Taxonomy (GTDB): domain Bacteria; phylum Bacillota; class Clostridia; order Lachnospirales; family Lachnospiraceae; genus Jutongia. The sequence continues at coordinate 13,222 of CAKRHL010000033.1, forward strand.
GCCAGAAATGAGGGCGTGGATGAGCTGGTGCGCCATGCACTTCATATTGCAAAATATCAGGAGAAACCGCTGCGTCAGGATTTTTGTGATAAAAATGATCACGATGGTGCCGTACACCGATGTATTCATGCCGTTATTCATCTGATCGAGGATCATGCAGAGCATGCAAAGATCCCGGTGCGTTTTGCGGCGACAAAGGCGATCGAAGGGGATCCACTGATCTTGGAAAAGCTGGCACTGGATCAGAACGAAACAGAAATGTTAGAGCATATTGTACAGCAGATGGAAGCGGAGCGGGGACTGGATCGCAGTGCGGCGATCGCAGACATGCGGTTTGATTTTATTGAACGTCTGTGTGAGCAGACGGTTGTGAAGCCGAAGGAGAGCCGGGAACGGATCCGCAGTGAGCGTATTGACCGTGTATTGACGGGAAAATATACAGCAATTCCATGCTTTGTTGGAATTATGTTACTTGTTTTTTACCTGACCTTTAATGTGATCGGGGCATGGCTGCAGAATATTCTGCAGATGGGGATAGATGCTGTGTCCGGTATTGTGGACACAGGACTTACAACGCTTCAGGTCAACGAAGCGATACACAGCCTGATCATTGATGGTATTTTTACCGGTGTGGGAAGCGTGTTGAGCTTTCTGCCGATTATTGTAACGCTGTTTTTTTTCCTGTCCCTGATGGAGGACAGCGGTTATATTGCCCGTGTGGCATTTGTGATGGATAAGCTGCTGCGTAAGATCGGTCTGTCCGGCCGCAGTATTGTGCCGATGCTGATCGGGTTTGGCTGTACCGTGCCGGCGGTGATGGCTACCCGTACACTGACCAGTGAACGGGATCGAAAGATGACGATATTATTAACACCGTTTATGAGCTGTACGGCAAAACTGCCGATCTACTCTTTCTTTGTGAGCGTATTTTTCCCGGGGCACGGGGGACTTATCATGGCGGGGCTTTATCTATTTGGTATTGTTATGGGGATTCTTGTTGCGTTTTTATACAGGAGTACCCTTTTTCAGGGAGAGCCGGTGCCGTTTGTTATGGAGCTGCCAAACTACCGTCTGCCGGGGGCAAAGAATGTGGCACAGCTTCTGTGGGAGAAGGCAAAGGATTTCTTGCAGAAGGCGTTTTCGGTCATTCTGATCGCCACGATCGTTGTGTGGTTCCTGCAAAGCTTTAATCTCCGTCTGAACATGGTGGAGGATTCGGCAGGCAGTATATTGGCGGCAGTCTCTTCTCTACTGGTACCGTTGTTTGCGCCGCTTGGTCTTGGAGACTGGCGGATCTGTACAGCACTTCTCAGCGGTTTTATGGCAAAGGAAAGCGTAGTATCCACGTTGGGAGTTCTGTTCGGTGGAAATATTGGTTCCGTAATGTCTCCGGTTTCTGCAGCTTCCCTGCTGGTATTCAGTCTGCTGTATACACCATGTGTGGCGGCGATTGCTTCTATTAAAAGAGAGCTGGGCAGTAAATGGGCTGTGGGTGTTGTGTTCTGGCAATGTACAGTAGCATGGATTGCGGCATTTCTGGTGAGATTGGTGTGTATGGGCGTGCTGGTGTGATATGCGCAGACATGATCGCCGTGAAATAGAGGGCATATTGCAAAATTAACGCCTAATACTGCAAAATGCATTTGCCGACTGCAATTCGCTGACGGCGGTGGTACTGCCGGATACGCTGTGGGTAAGAAAAAAACGACCGACGGGAAAAAGATATCTGTCAAGGAACTTGTGGCAAAGAAAAATAGTAAAAAATAACCGGAATAACCGTGGCAAAAGCGAAGGTTCAGGTAAAAGTAAATGGAAAAACCTATCAGGTTAAGGCAGATAAAAAGGGTAAATTTGTGGTTCGCCTGAAAAAGAAATTAAAGAAGAAAACGAAGGTCAGCCTGCAGATTACCTTGAAAAATTATAAGCGTTACCGCAAGACATTACAGGTGAAATAACAGACTATATGCGAAAGACAGCAAAGCTGCTATAGTATTAAAGCAGACAATGGGATTGGACAATCCTATTGTCTGCGTTTTTATTACAACAAAAACGGCATGAAGTAAACCAGCATATTTTCCGGAATACTGCTGCTTCCTGTGTTTTTCTTCAAAACTTTTGACTTCTATCTACCATGAGAAAGGATTGGAGTTATGTGTAAATATATGATATAATGAACCCTAAAGGGTTCATATTAGAAGTTGCTTCGCAACTTCACGATGCGCAGAAATCGTGCGCTGATTTATGATACAATATTCTCATCATATCAAAGGAGAGGAATGTATGGACGCACATCAGAAAAAGAAGATAGCACCGATTGTTATTACTGTATTGATCGTTCTGTATTATCTGCTTTATTTCTGCCTGGTCATCAGCCTTGTACCGGTAGTGCTCAAGGTGGTGCTGGCAGTAATCCCGGCGGCGTTAGGCGGAGCGATGATATATGTCTGCATGGAAAGAATCAAAGAAATCGATGGAGGAGAAGAAGATGATCTTAGTAAATACTGATTACATTACCGGAAAGGAACTGGAGATGCTGGGGCTGGTGAAGGGAAGCACAATTCAGTCCAAGAATGTTGGAAGAGATATTACACAGAGCCTGAAGACTCTGGTGGGCGGCGAGTTGAAGGCGTACAATGAAATGATGACGGAGGCGCGGGCACTTGCCACCAAGAGAATGGTGATGGAGGCGGAGAGCATGGGTGCAGATGCCGTTGTGAATGTGCGCTATGCGTCCTCGGCAGTGATGCAGGGAGCCGCTGAGGTGATCGCGTATGGCACGGCAGTAAAGTTTAAGTAGACAAGGGGAAATTATGCGCCAGATAAAAATGATCCGATTTTA
>CAKRHL010000034.1 GCA_934338765.1 uncultured Lachnospiraceae bacterium
GAAATGATTTAAGGGGATTATAATTGTGATTAAAGTGACAGATATTGTCGTTAAATATTGATATAATAAAGCAGGGTTTGGTATAGGAAGTAGCGATTCAATTAAGATGCGAGCAGGAGGAGAAATAATGGAAAAAGTTATAGAAACAATGGAGAAACTCAGTAATGAAGTATATCAGCTGTTAAATACTCGGGAGATAATGGAAAAAATAATCAACACGAAAAGTAAATATGACGTTATTTTTGATCCAAGTGGTGAAATTATGAATGTGACTAAAGTGGCTGATTGCCGGTGTGATGGACTTCCACATAAAGTAAAAGAAAAAGCAAGGGACATTATTTATCAAAGCATAGAAGGATTTTATAATGAAAATAGAAAAGATGACTTTTTGATGGAATTAGGCTTTGCAATCAATTTATATTATACAGTAGGTTTATATGCGGTTTTTGGAAGGTTTTGTATTGATTCTATTCTAAATATTGTTAAAACAGAAGAGGAAAAAGAGTATGTACAGCTTATAAATGACTATCTGTATGCAAGAATAGGTGAAGATATTATACAAAGACAAGAAGAGTTAGGATTGAAGGCGCTTAGTCGGGAACAGTTAAACACCCTTTTTCAAACGACAGATATTGTGAATAAGATATGGATTTCGGATATCCTTATGTATGTGAGTGAATTGATAACAGGGCGGACTGCGGTTAAAAAATCGGAGGTTTATTTAGAAAAGATGACAACAGGTTATCCAGATTGGAGATTTGGTTGGATATATCAATGTTTAGAGGATGCGCAGAAGTTTTATGAAACTAAAGGAGATAACAGAACAGTTTTAAAATATAAAAATATAATTGGAGAAGAGTTATTTGAATATGTAATGGGAGTAAATAACAAAGATAAAAAGTTAGCCAAGGATATATACGTGCAAAGAGAAATAAAGAACACGATGTCCAAGGTAATAAATGGATATCAGGGTCAGTCATATGATATAGGAATCCCAAAGGTCTCCTGCATGGAAAATGATAATATGAATGCATTTGGTGTTTGTTTGAGAGATTTTATTGAAGAAGTTAGAAAAAGAACACAGAGAGCATTAGGAGTTAATGTTTTAATACAAGAGGATATATGGGATAAAAGAGAAGATTTGATAGAAATGGCAGAAAACAGGGAATAAGAATGTAATGTAGGAGGTTGTACAATGTATGCAGTAGTAGAAAAATATATAGATGATTTGAATGAGATGGCAGATGAAATGACGGGGGATCAGGTAGAATTTCAGGATGAAGAAAGCTGTTTAAAGGCAAGAGATCAGGCTTTGGAATGGCTAAATAATATATTTGCTGAGTATGATTGGAGTGAGGAATTTGTAATATCTTATGCCGTATACTGCAATTTCTATTTGATGAAAGGTTTATATAACGTTATTGGGGATGATTATAATCTGGAATGGCTTTATGAGTTAAATGATTTTGATGATGATGATAAGCAATACTTAGAATATATTTACAGAGGAATTGAGGAGCAAGATGAGCAATTTTTTTTGGATGTAATTGAAATGAGATTGTATGATTTTGATATTCCTAAATATTATATTTATTTAATTAATTTTTTGGAGATATGTTTTGCAGATGACAACGATTTTGAAACCGAAAAAGGAAGACAATATATTTATAGATGTTATTTATCAATGAAAGGAATGGAAAAAAACATTTCAGGGGAATTAAAGGAAAATATTGTGCCACGGAGGGTGTCGTTTGATGAAGAAAAAATGGTAGCTAGTGATTACTCTATACTTTTGCCACAAATATATATTTCTAATCCGGTAAGAAAACTTGGTATCGCCGCGTCTAGTGATTTGGATTTTTTATCGGACTTGAGTGGAGTAAACATTAATGACGCCAAAGGTGTTTTTGAGGCATGTCGAAAGGCACAGGAATTACCGTTTCAAGAACAAATATATTTTGACGTTGAATTGAATGAATTAATAGGAAGAATAAAAAATATGAGTAAAATCGAAGAGATGGAAAGAGAGTACGATAGGGAATATGATATTACTATTCCGATACAAAGACGAGAATTTTTGAATCTTCCGGGGTTTGTAAATGAAAATAAGTATAGAAACGTAGCAATGGCAAAACAACTTGCATTAAACTATGAAAAGGATATGTTGATTCGAAAAAACGAAAGAATGGTGGAGGATTATGCTCATTCTGTTGAAAATATCATAAAGCCAGCATTGATAGCAGAGGTTGCTGAGTGTCTTAGAGGGGACGAAAATAATAGAGAAATATATAACAAAATTTTAAATGTATATTTTAATGAGGTCATCACTCAAAATGAATGTAGACTTTTGAAGATGGTTCATAATGACAGAACGGCAAGGGAGATAATAAGAACTAATATACAAAATGCAAAAAAAATTGATTCAGGAAATGGAGTAACCCTTCGTGGACTTGTTGATAATGCTTTGAAGCAGATATGTCTGCAGCTGTGTGAAGATGGAAAAAAAGCAAGATTTATGTTTATCATGAAAAAGATGATGACTGTGGGAGTTACCACAGAGCTTATTAATGATGCATTATGGCAGGAGTCCAAGAAAAGTGGTTTTATTTATAAATTGTTTTCAGAAAAATTTAATTTACAGATTCACATATCCGAGGAGGCTGAAGAAGTATATTTGAATGAAGAGGAAATTGGCACTTCATTTTTGTATACAAGGATTGTCGAACTGATGACAAATGCATTTACATATGGATCATATGACAAAAATTGTCGATTTGAGTTGAATATTTTTACTGATAAATTAAGTGTGTCAAAATACCTAATCATAGAAATGATTAACAAAATAGGTGATAGAAGCTATCGCAGAGGTGGAGTAGGAAACGGACTAAACGCAACAAAGGCTATGCTTGAAAAAATTAATCGTAAAAATGATGCTATAGATTTTATGAATGTAGAGGAAAATGAAGAGGGAGAATATAGCACAAAATTGTATATAGATGCAGCTTTATATATGTAAGGGAGGGATAACATGATTACGGTAACAGATAAAAGATATTTAATTATTAATGATGACGATAGAGAAGAGGAATTTTATATAAAATATAAAAATTTAATAAAATACAAAAATTATATATATTACTGCAATAATGCTGATATAGCATTTGAAAAAATTTCCAGTAGAAATTTTAGCGGGTTTGATAAAATTATATTGGATATAAAAATTGATTGGGGAATACCAGAGAAGTATGAATCGGAACTGAATAATTATCTTATGTTAGATAAAATGGAAGAAGAGGGGATTAATAAAGGTTTTATTATTTTTATGTATTTAGTTGCAAGAGGATTCCCGATTCATAGAATTGCTTTTTTAAGTGCATATATCCGAGAAGAGGATGATACTCTTGAGGTCAAGAAAAAAATATTGAATAAGATGGCAAAGTGGAAAAAAAGGTGTCCGGAATATGATAAAGAGTTAGTTGATTGCATTGAAGAGCTTCCTGATGATCTTCAAACAACAATTAAGAGGAACCTTGAATTTGAAGAACACAAAAAAGGTGTTTGGGCATATACTAATATTAAAGAAATATTAGAGCAAGAAATTGAGTCGGTGGAAGGAGTGAAGTATTCTCAGTCTAATGACGAATTTGTCGGTGGAATCATAGAAAGTAATGAAGGATTTTTTAGAAGAATTGATGGGACCGGATTAAGGGTAAAAAATAAAATCAATAAAAAAAATGCAGATTTGCTTCAGAAAATGATTGAAGAAGAAGCATGTGAGGAATTAAGACGGTTTTATCAGCTAAGATATGAGATACTAAATGTATGTGAAGAAATAAAGAAAAACCGACTTCAACTTAAACTAAATAAATGCTATACGGAAATTTATTTTCAAGAGTTGTTTCAAGCAATACAAGAGGAAATAACAATTTTTGGAGAAAGGAATAGTTGTAAGGAAGTTTGCTTTAACGTTGTAAAAAGACTAGTTGCTTTTATGGAAACAATGAAGAGTGGTGAAATAAAAGATAAAACAGATGTTTCTAGTTATGCAATGAAGATGTTATTAAAAAATACCAGAAATTGGATGGCACATGAAAGAATTAAAGGATTCAATTCACAAATAAGTATACAATTTTGTGAAATTGTTTTTTTAGTAACAATACGTTTGCTATATGGGGAAAACCAGGATATAGCCGATTTCATACAAGAAGTGCATAATTATAATCGGCAAAAGAATCCGGAAACAAAGGATTTGTGTAGAAGAACATGGAGAGATATTAATCAGCAGGTGGGAAATACAAAAGATGCATATACATATATAATTGATCTGGACACATTATATTATAATTTTTCGCATATGCGTAACCGAAATAACATAACCTTGAAATTAATAGATTTAGTGAAACTATTTATTCTTTGTTTGCATTATCCATCATTAGCAAGTGCCGATGGGGATTGCTATAAGATTTCATTTCATGATGCAGATGAAAACGACAGGGAAGATTATATGGTATATTTGGAAAAAATGGCTTTTGAAATGATTGAAAAAGAGGAGAGCATTTGTGATTGATAGAATGAAAAGAAATAGTTATTAATCATATTTTAAGCCCCTGTGTCCTGTTATCAGGACGCAGGGGCTTGTATTTTGTTAAGAGGAAAATTATTGTTATGGTCTGCTGTTACCGCCCTGTACCGTGGTACTTGCGGTTGTTGTGGAGATCACGGAAGCGTTGCTTGTATCACAACCTTCATAGCGGAAGTCGTAGTCACTGTCTGTGAGCCTATTGCCGGATACACTGCCACCACTGTAAAAAGTGTAGGAATCACCGGAGGTCAGCTCCGGAGAAGAGTACAGCACGTAGCTGTAAGATTTGTTTGGACAGATGGAAAGGATCACGTTTCCGGAGCTGTCTGCAATGGAGAAAGCGGTATTTGCGGAGTAAGTAGATCCGGAGCTTCCGCCGGGACCGTTGTTTCCACTGGGACCGCCATTGCCACCCGGTGCACAGGTAAGCCTGTTGCACACTGGTGGGATTCTCGATCATTCCATTGCTTCCTACGGCGAGAAGTGTTACACCGCTGCCAATGTAGTAGGTGTCATCTGCATCGATCGGAGCGTTGTCATTGGAGGTTGAGCCAAAGACAACGATCGTGCCGCCATATGCGTAGAAGGAGCCGTTGCAGTCGATACCGTCATCATTGGAGTAGATCACAAGATTCGGTCCGCTCTGGTTGTTTTTGGTTCCGACATTGATGGTGCCCGCCTCGATTCCTTCGTAGCAGGTTTTAATGTCAATGGAGGTATCTCCGGTAATATCCAGAGTATCAGCAACGGTGATGCCGTCATCTGCAGAGGAGAGAGTCAGGCTGCCACCGGAGATCACACAGGTGTTATTGCTGTGGATGGTATCGTCCGGTGCTCCGATAATATACTGGCCGTCGCTTGTTGCTGCTCCGGAGGAGCTGTTGCCGCCTCCCATACCGCCGCCACCGCCGTTATATTTGATGCCGGTCTGTGTGGTATCTACGATGATCGTGCCACCGGAGATCACAAGTCCGCCGGACGCTTCGGTACTGTAGGTCTGGCCTGCCGCCAGCGTGCTGTCATCGGATACGCTGGTATAGCTGTAGGTGCAGGACTTCATACCTGCCTTAATACCTTTATGACTTCCGGTGTCCACATTTACGGTCTCTGTTTTTGTGGAATTATTGGAGGTCAGTGTATTGTAATTGTCGGAGCCAAGAGAACTGCTATAGTAATTGATACCCGCATTTTCATATTCTGTCGTGATGTCTACATAAGTATCGTCTCCGAAAATAGATACCCATTCTCCCTGAATACCGTCTCCCTGACAATGCGTGACGATCACCTTGCCACCGAAGATGGAGACAGTATAATTCTTGGCGTTGATACCGTCCTCCTTTGTGGAAAGGATCTTGGCCGTGCCGCCGGAGATGCTGATATTTCCATTTTTACTCTTGATGCCATTGCCCAGAGCAGAGGTAAGAGAAAGATTTCCGCCGGTGATATAGACACCGCCACTTCCGTCAGAGCCGGTTCCTTTCAGGCAGTCTCCGTTGGAGTTGATCTCGTATGTGCCACTCTGAATATTCAGTGTACCCTTGCAGGAAATACCATCGGATGGATCCTCACTGCCATAATCGGTTGTGACGGCATTCATGGCGTCTGTCACAGAGAGGGTGCCAATATCGGTTTCATCGTAGCTTGCAAAGGTGAGAACAGTATCGGTTCCCTTTGCATCAATGAAGCAGGAGCGGCAGAAGGAACAGGCACCGGCGTTACTGTAGCAGTTGGAGCTGATGAAGCCATTGGAGAAGCTGCCGGGCTTGCAGTACCATCCGGAGCTTTGGAAACTTCTGTAGTAGCTACCGGGCTTGCTGTACCATCCGGAGCTTTGGAAGCCTCTGTAGTAGCTGGCAGTTACCTTTAGAGTTATTTTTTGTTCATATCATTTCCTCCATTCTTAAATTTTTATGTTGAAGTTATCAAAAAAGACGTACCTTAAATCAACCTTAAGTAGCTCCGGTTGACATTAGGGGATGAAGTCGTTAAAATCATCTTAAATACGAAAAGAACGTCAGAATGAGAGATGGAGGCAAAAAGTTTTTTGCAGAGGGGAGATACAAAACAATGAAAATTGTGATTTTAGACAGCTTTACAAGTAATCCCGGTGATTTAAGCTGGGACAAAATGGAAACTTTGGGTGATCTGACTGTATATGAGTACACACCAAATCAGACGGCTGATGTGGTGGAACGGCTGCAGGACTGTGAGATTGCCCTGACCAATAAAACGGTCATTACGTCAGAGATCATGGAGGCATGCCCGAAGCTGCGTTATATTGGAGTGCTGGCAACAGGATATAATGTTGTGGACATGAAGGCGGCGGCAGAGCATGGAATTACCGTGACCAACGTGCCGGGTTACAGCACACAGGCGGTGGCTCAACAGGCATTTGCACTGCTGTTGGATATCTGCTCTCATGCTGCACATCACAGCAAAGAAGTTCATGATGGCAGATGGAGTCGGGGACGCGACTTCTGTTTCTGGGATTATCCGCTGATCGAGCTGGATCACAAGACAGCGGGGATCATTGGTTTTGGCCGGACCGGAAAGGCGATCGGCCGCGTGGCGAAGGCGTTTGGGATGAGGGTTATCACCAATGGTTCCCATGAGACGCCGGAGGGAAAAGAGATTGGAAGATATGTTTCCCGACAGCAGCTTTTGAAGGAGTCCGATGTGATATTTCTTGCCTGTCCGTTGAATGAGCAGACGAAGGATCTGGTCTGCAAAGAAACTATTGCACAGATGAAGGATGGGGTGATCCTGATCAATACCAGCCGTGGCGGGACTATTGTGGAAAAAGATCTGGCGGAGGCCCTTCACAGCGGCAAGGTCTATGGAGCCGGTGTTGATGTGGTATCGGTGGAACCCGCCAGACCGGACAATCCGCTGCTTACCTGCGAGAACTGTGTGATCACTCCGCACATTGCCTGGGCAACCAAGGAGGCAAGAGGTCGTCTGATCGAGATCGCGTCCGAAAATGTGAACTGCTTTCTGGAGGGGAAAGCACAGAATGTTGTTCATTGAAATACTCCTGTTTAAGTATAATTCCTTTTATGAAGCAGAGGGTTACACAAAAAGGATTATTGTCGTATGATAGAGATGCTGTTACAATAAAAGCAGTAATCATATCAATGTATTAAATTTATGTGGTTTAAAATGTAAACAAATCAAATCTTAAAAATATGCAAAGAGGCATGTCTTCGTAAAACGGAGATGTGCCTTTTTGCTTTCTATATGAAAGAATGGAGGGATCATTATGGCGGAAAGAATTATCAATACAACACCGAAACAGGATGGATTTTATATGCCGGGAGAGTTTGAGCCGCAGGAGCGGGTGTGGATGCTATGGCCGCAGCGTTCTGACAACTGGAGAGACGGAGGAAAGCCTGCGCAAAAGGCATACACAGAGGTGGCAAAGGCAGTCAGCCGTTTTACGCCGGTTACTATGTGTGTAAACAGGGATCAATACCAGAATGCCAGAGCACAGCTTTCTTCGGAGATACAGGTGATAGAAATGTCAGGTAACGATGCCTGGATGCGGGATATGGGACCGTCCTTTCTGATCAATGATCACGGAAAGCTTCGGGCATGCGACTGGAAATTTAATGCCTGGGGAGGTCTTGTGGATGGTCTCTATTTCCCATGGGATCTGGACGATCAGATTGCCGGAAAAGTCTGTGAGATATGTGGTGTTGATTCTTACCGGACCGAAGATTTTGTGCTGGAGGGAGGCTCTTTTCATGTGGATGGGGAGGGAACTGTTCTTACAACCGGAATGTGTCTGCTCAGTAAGGGGCGCAATCCCCATATGTCCCGGAAAGAGATCGGGCATATGCTTTGTGAATATCTGGGAGCGGAGAAGGTGCTATGGCTGGAGGACGGGATTGATCCGGAGGAGACCAACGGTCATGTGGATGATGTGGCGTGTTTTGTGGGGCCGGGAGAGGTGGCATGTATCTATACGGAGGATCCGGCATCACCGTTTTATGAGACTGCCCGGAAATGTTATAAACAGCTTTGCAGCATGACAGATGCGAAGGGAAGAAAGCTGAAAGTACATAAGGTATGTTGTCCGGCAGAAGCAGTCCGGATTGAAAAGGATTTTTGCATTGACCGGATGCCGGGAAGCGTTCCGAGACAGGAGGGGGATCTTTGCATTGCGTCGTATCTGAATTTCCTGATCACCAACGGTGGAGTGATCGTGCCGCAGTATGGCGATAAAAATGATGCGCTGGCGTTGAAACAGCTCCGGCAGATCTTTCCGGACCGGGAAGTGGTTGGTGTGTATACACGGGAGATTGTCTATGGTGGAGGCAATATCCATTGTATTACCCAGCAGCAGCCTGTACCGAAAACAGTACAGTAGAAAAAAGGAAAATGCAACAAAGGGAGGATAAAGTGATGAGAAACGTAACCGTAGCAGCTACACAAATGGCGTGTACATGGGATAGAGAAGAAACGCTTTCAAGGGCAGCAGATCTGGTAGAGGAGGCGGCACAGAAGGGAGCCAATATCGTTCTTTTGCAGGAACTGTTTGAGACACCGTATTTTTGCCAGCAGGAACGGACGGAATATCTAAAGCTGGCAACGACGGTGGAGGAAAATCCGGCCATTTCTTTTTTTCAAAAGCTGGCCGGGGAGAAGGAACTTGTGATACCGGTAAGCTTTTATGAAAAAGCGGGAAACACAGCCTTTAACAGTGTGGCGATCATTGATGCGGATGGCAGCATTCTGGGCATTTACCGGAAAACACATATTCCTCATTCACTGTTATATGAGGAAAAGTTTTACTTTACACCGGGAGACACCGGATTTCGTGCATGGAAAACGCAGTTTGGCACCATTGGCGTCGGCATCTGCTGGGATCAATGGTTCCCGGAGACAGCCAGGGGAATGGCACTGCAGGGGGCGGAGCTTTTGATGTATCCGACGGCGATCGGTTCCGAGATGGATGAGACGATTGATTCAATGCCTCATTGGCGCAGGTGTATGCAGGGACATGCGGCGGCAAATATAATGCCGGTGATCGCTTCGAATCGTATCGGCACGGAAACGGATGAAAGCAGTATGACCTTCTATGGCTCCTCCTTTATCACGGATCATACCGGGGGGATACTGCAGAGTGCAGACAGGGAAAGCTGGACAGTCCTGGTTCAGAGCTTTGATCTGGATGAAATAGAGGAATACCGCAGGTCCTGGGGCGTCTGGAGGGACAGACGGCCGGAGATGTACGGAATACTGACGACCCACGGAAAATAAAGATAAAGATTTTTCAAAAATGAATAAGGGATATTAACGGAATCCTTTGAAAAATATTGAAAAATGTGTTACAATGTGGCGATAGTTAGACGGAGCTAACTGTCGCCATATTATTATGTATGCATATATTAACATACGACGTTATTTTGCGGGAAAGATATGAAAAATACGTGGAAAGGAGCAGAACATGTCGGAATTGATCATATTAAGTATTCCGTTTCTGGGAACATCTCTGGGAGCGGCAATGGTATTTTTTATTCGGGAGCGGATCGCCCCAAAACTGGAGAAGCTGTTGCTGGGTTTTGCTGCGGGAGTCATGATCGCAGCCTCCGTGTGGTCTCTGTTGATTCCGTCGATCGATATGACGGAGGCGCAGGGGGGCATTGGATGGCTGCCGGCTCTGGTGGGCTTTTTGCTGGGAATTGGTTTTTTGCTGATATTGGATACGGTGATCCCGCATCTTCATCTAAAAAGTACGGAGCCGGAGGGGGTTCATTCCGGGCAGCCACGTCTGTCCAAGACCACAATGATGCTGTTTGCGGTGACTCTTCACAATATTCCCGAGGGCATGTCGGTGGGAGTTGCCTATGCCGGAAGTCTAATGAAGGGAGCAGGGATTACAGCGGCAGGAGCCATTGCTCTTTCGCTGGGAATTGCCATTCAGAATTTCCCGGAGGGAGCTATTATTTCTCTGCCCCTTTGTGGGGAGGGCATGAGTCGCGGAAAAGCCTTTGTATGTGGAGTCCTGTCGGGGATTGTGGAACCCATCGGAGGCTTTATCACAATCCTGGTCGCCGAGGTGATCTCGCCGGTGCTGCCGTATCTGCTGGCATTTGCGGCCGGAGCCATGATGTATGTCGTGATCGAGGAGCTGATCCCGGAATGTCAGGATGGGATTCACAGTAATATCGGTACGATTGGTGCTGCATTAGGCTTTGCGTTGATGATGGTTCTGGACGTGGCGCTGGGATAAAATAAAGAATGACACGGCGTTTGCAGCGGCCTTTTTGGAAAAAGTCATTACAAAGTGTTATGGAAGTAATAAAAAAGTATATCTTTACAAATGACAAAACTCTGTCTATAATAAAGAGCATAATTTCAATAGAAAATAAAACAGGCGATGGAGCTTAAAAAAGAAAGCCCATCGCCTGTTTTTTTGTTTTTCAAAGCATTGAAATTAATCGCAGCCGGAGGAGAGACACAGGACAGAAGGGAGACATGACTATGAGGACATTAAAAAATGTAAAGAGAAAAGCAATATCTGTATTAATGACAGGAGCATTGGTGGCGGCAATGCTTACCGGATGCGGAAGTGCATCAAAGGATGCCGGCAGTACCTCATCCGGATCAGGGAGCAGCTCGGAAGCAGGAGGAACGGTCACGGATCTGAGTACCGTGGAGCTCACCGTAGGTACTTCCGGTACATACGCGCCGTTCTCTTATTTTAAGGAGGACGGAAAAACTCTGCAGGGCTTTGATGTAGAATTTCTCAAGGCACTTCAGGATAAGCTGGGCTTTAAGATTAAGGACGATACGATTCAGGATATGGATTACGGTCCATTGACAACCTCCCTGACGCAGGGACAGATCGATCTGGGAGCCGCAGCTCTTTGTGCTACGGATGAACGTAAGGAAGTAATGAACTTCTCAGATACCTACTACGATGCCGGAATTATCGTAGCGGTAGGCAAGGACAACAATGATATCAAGTCGGTGGATGATCTGACAGACGGAAAATATAAGGTTGCTGTTCAGACTGGTACGATCGCTTATGAATATGCCACAGCAAATCTTCCGGAGAAATGCCTCCAGAGCTTTGATTCCCAGGCACTGGCATATAAGGCAGTAGAGGGTGGTCAGGCAGATGCAACGATCTACGATGCACCGGGTACTTCATATTCTATTAAGACAGGTGAAGTTAAGCTCAAGATCGTGGGTGATGAGTTCTATAATGGCCAGGCACCGTATGCGCTTGCATTTTCCTTTGATATCTGTAAGAAATATCCGGACATCATTGAGCAGTTTAATGCAGCGATCAAGGAGCTGCAGGATGATGGAACAATTGATAAGTTGAAGAAGGATTGGTGCGAATAGAGTGAAAAGTCCTTCTAAGGCGGTATTGCATACCGCCAACAAGGACTAAGGTTTCACTCTTAGAAAAAGCTACGCTTTTTGTGAAAAGTCTTTTTATGTAACTGATGACAGACACTGCCGGGGCACTTTCGGGTGCCCCGGATTTAATAAGGAGGCAGGACATGGGAATTGATTTAGAATTGTTACAAACCATTGGTCCGATGCTGTTTCGTGGTCTTAAGGTGACAATGGAGATTGCCGTGATCGGTATTTTGCTGGGATTTATCCTGGGTTCTCTGTGTGGTTATGCTTTGCAGGGGCGCAATAAGATCGCAAAGGGCATCGCCAATTTGTATGTATGGATCATGCGAGGTACGCCGATCGTGGTGCAGGCATTATATGTATATTTTGTGGTACCGGAGATCATCGGGCTGATCAAGGGAGAGCGGATGGTATTGGATCCGACCCTTGCCGGTATTCTTGTTATTACCCTGAATGCCGGAGCGTTTATCTCGCAGCTGGTCAGGGGAGCGCTTGACAGTGTGGACATTGGCCAGAAGGAGGCGGGAGCTTCGCTGGGACTCAGTAAAATGCAGATCATGATACATATTATTATCCCGCCGGCATTCCGCTCGATCATTCCAAGCTTATTTAACCAGTTTATTATATCGGTAAAGGATACGGCACTTCTGTCCATGATTTCGGTCAATGAGATTACAAGACAGACGCAGAACTATGTTATGAGAACATATAAGACTATTCCGGGTTATACGGTCTGTGCCATTTTTTATCTGGTGCTTTTGTCTGTCCTGATGATCGTACAGAAGCTTGTTGAGAAAAAGATTGCCAGCAAATAGGAGGTGCCATATGGGAAATACAATGATAAAGGTAAACCATCTGTCGAAAGCATTTGGTGATCTGGAGGTCCTGCGGGACATTAATATGGAAGTCAGCGAAGGAGAAGTGGTGTGTATTATCGGGCCGTCCGGTTCCGGTAAAAGTACATTTCTGCGGTGCATTAATCAGTTGGAGACACCCACGTCGGGGGAAGTTCTTTATAAAGGGGAGAATATCTGCGACAGTACGGCAGATATCCGTAAATTCCGGGAAGAGGTTGGTATGGTATTTCAGAGGTTCAACTTGTTTCCACTAAAAACGGTTCTTGGAAATGTCACCATGGCTCCTGTTTTGACAAAGCATCGCAATAAATCGGAAGCAAAAGAGATTGGTATGGAGCTGTTAAAGAAGGTAGGTCTGGAGAATAAGGCGCACGTCATGCCGTCTACCTTGTCCGGTGGCCAGCAGCAGCGTGTGGCCATCGCCAGAGCCCTTGCCATGGAGCCGGCAGCACTTTTGTTTGACGAGCCTACATCGGCACTGGATCCGGAGTTGGTGGGTGAGGTACTCAATGTTATGAAGGATCTGGCAAAGGAAGGAATGACCATGATCGTCGTGACCCATGAGATGGCGTTTGCCAGGGATGTGGCGGACCGGGTCATCTTTATGGCAGACGGTTATGTGGTAGAGGAAGGACCGGCAAAGCAGGTGATGGAAGATCCAAAGGAAGAAAGGACGAAGACTTTCCTGTCGAGATTCTTAAATCAGTAGTGTCCGATAAATGGGACAGCCAGGATAAAGCAGGAACAGGATGCTCTGCAGCAGTGCTGTGGTGTGGACAAGAGGAGGCCGGATAAGCCGGCACAGGATCGGAGGTAGACTATGAAGAAATTTGTTGTTACAATAACAAGAGAGTTTGGAAGCATGGGAAGACCGATTGCAAAACGTTTATCAGAGCTTCTCCATGTGGATTATTATGACAGGGATATTGTGGAGGCGGCATCTAAGAAGCTGGATCTGCCGGTATCTGTGATCAGTGATGAGGAGGAGAAGGATACCACAGGCTTTTTTGAAATGCTGTTTCCACTTGGAACCGGTCCGTCAGACCGTCAGAGCCGGATCTTTCAGGCACAGAGTGGTATTATTACAGCATTGGCGGCAAAAGAATCCTGCATTATTGTAGGACGCTGTTCGGACTATGTTTTACGGGATGAGCCGGATGCGTTTCATGTGTTTGTGTATGCGGATTACAAGGATCGCCTGGCGAATTGCATGGGGCCTCTGGGAATGAAGGAGGAGGAAGCCAAAAAGATGATCACAGAGGTAGATAAGGCGAGAAACCGTTATCACAAAAGATACGCAAAGTTTAGTTCATCTGATCCGGCGCATAAGCATCTGATCATTAACAGCGGGCTGCTGGGAGTGGAGCAGACGGCACAGATTCTGGCGGAGATCGTGCAGATGCGTTTTAAGGATGATGAATAGTCTGGGGGGATAATGTGACGAGATCAAACAAAAGGGGGCTGGCGGTGCCGGCAATATTAACGGCAGGGAGTCTCTGGGGAACCATGGGACTCTTTGTGCGGGTTTATAATGCAAGAGATCTGCGTAGTATGGATATTGTAGCGATCCGGGCTGTGTCAGCAGTGATCGCTATGTTTTTATTTATCATGATCCAGAAAAGAGATCTGTTCAAGATACGATTAAAAGATATCTGGTGCTTTTTTGGGACAGGCATTGGCAGCATTGTGTTCTTTAATTATTGTTATTTTACAACGATTTCCCTGACATCCATGTCAGTGGCGGCAGTCCTTCTTTATACGGCACCGGCGATTGTCATGATCCTGTCGCGGCTGTTATTTGGAGAGAAATTTACCGTGCGTAAAATAACAGCTCTGGTGCTGACATTTATTGGATGTATCTTTGTAACCGGAATTGCAGGGGATGCGTCTGCCTTAAATATTGCCGGAATATTGACAGGACTTGGATCTGGCCTGGGATATGCTTTATATTCCATCTTTTCCCGTTATGCCATTGAGAGAGGATATCACTCCCTGACCATTTCCTTCTACACATTTTTGATCGCGGCAGTTGTTACAATGCCTTTTGTCAATGCTTTGGGGATTGTGACTGTGACGGTCAGCAGTTTGTGGATGGTGGTATTTTTTCTGGTGTTTGGAGTGGTCAGTACGGTACTTCCGTATACGCTGTA
This sequence comes from uncultured Lachnospiraceae bacterium, assembly GCA_934338765.1. Taxonomy (GTDB): domain Bacteria; phylum Bacillota; class Clostridia; order Lachnospirales; family Lachnospiraceae; genus Jutongia. The sequence continues at coordinate 14,967 of CAKRHL010000034.1, forward strand.
TAATTATGGATTAAATACAATAGAAAATGGAAAGGCATCGATCATTGCTTCGGTAGAGCCACTGGTAGCAACACTTCTGGGAATCCTTATTTATCATGAAAAAATGAGCATGGGAGGTGTTGCAGGGATGGTTCTGATCCTGGGGGCACTGGTGCTGTGCAACAGCGGAGCAGGATCAAAGAAAGAATGATCATGTTTGCGGTGATTGAAAAGAGTATATAATTTCAGACCAGCTCTTTCAAGAATATCTGCATCAGCCGCTGTCCACGTTTGGTGAGACTGTCTTTTCCTTCTTTTACGCACCAGTCGTAGATGATTCCGCGTTCCAGAGAGAAATAATTGTCAGCCAGCTCCTTTGCATCTTCGCCGGGACGAAGTTCTCCTTTTTCCTGTCCCTCCCGGATAAGCTGTGGGATCAGAGAATAATAAAAACGCGTTTTATTCATGAGATTATGTCTTACATCGGAATCCTCCATATATAAATGCTTTACCAGAGGAAAAGGAACCTCGGTTTCGATCATGCGAAAAAGCTCCTGATTCAGATATAATAATGTATCATAGTGGCTGAGACGGGGATTGATCTGCACCATCAGATCGGCATATTTCCGATCGAACAGATCTCCCAGAGTATATTCCAGATCGTCCTTTTTCTCAAAATGTTTATAAAAAATTTCCAGTGAAACTTTGGCACGTGATACCACATCCTTGATGCTGGTTGCTTCATATCCTTTTTCGTGGAAAAGCTGCCAGGCGGCACGGACGATACGGCTGCGGTCACTTTCTTCGGGAGTTTCCTTTTGTGTTCCCAGCAAAAATCCCATTTCCAGGGGATCTTCCTGGTCCAGGATCCATGTATTCATAC
>CAKRHL010000035.1 GCA_934338765.1 uncultured Lachnospiraceae bacterium
TTTCCACGGGATCCCGTAAATTTGCTGAAAACAACACCTCTGCCCATAAAGGAAGCACTTCTCTTTTCAAAGGCATCCGCAAACAATGGATCGTAAGCCGCATTTACATCAGAGGAAAGCATACGGCTGTGTGCCATGCAGCGTCTGAGCTTTAACTCATTGTAATCTCCCTGAAGATTTAACAGCTCTGCTACAACATTCTCAAAGAAATGGGACTGCATTCCTGTGGCACCCACACTTCCAATCTCTTCCTTATCCACCAGCAGACAACATGCAGTTTTTTCTACAGATGTCGTCTCAAGCATAGCGGCGAGGGAAGTAAATGCACAGACGCGGTCATCCTGCCCGTAGGACATGATCATACTGCGGTCAAATCCCATCTCTCTGGCACGTCCTGCCGGAACAACCTCCAGCTCCGCTGACATGAAATCCTCTTCCTCCATGCCGTAGGTTTCCTTTAAGATTTCCAGAACACCCTTTTTCACTGCATCCTTTTCCTCATCCTTCAATGGCATGCTACCTACCAGTACATCCAGCTTCTCTCCTTCAATGACCTTGGCTGCCTTTTTCTCCATCTGGGCTCCCGCCAGATGAATTAACAGATCGGTCACGCAGAATACCGGATCCTCCGGCTTCTCACCAACAGAAACCTCCACGGAGGTACCGTCCTTTTTCACTACAACACCATGGATTGCCAACGGCAGTGTCACCCACTGATATTTTTTGATACCACCATAATAATGGGTATCCAGATATGCCATATCCTCTGACTCATATAACGGATTCTGCTTTACATCCATTCTCGGCGAGTCAATATGGGCTCCCAGAATATTCATGCCCTCCTCCAACGGCTTCTCACCGATCTGGAATAATGCGATGGTCTTATTCATATAAGCGGCATAAATTTTATCGCCCTTTTGCAGTTTCTGTCCCTTTTTCAGTACAGACTCCAGAGATTGATATCCCTTTTCCTCTGCCTGACGGATGGTCTCTTTGACACATTCTCTCTCCGTTTTTCCCACAGAGAGAAATTCGATATACTCTTTGTTTAACTGTTCCAGTTCTTTTTTGTCCTTTTCTTTGTAGGTTTTCCATGCGTTTTCACGTTCCATGAAATTCACCAGCCCTTCTATTTATTTTTGCCGGTATGGTAATCTCTGTTTTCCAAACCGGTTACTATCTTTGAAATCCTTTCCTTTAGAAACTGCCCGGCATTCCCGGCGCGGCTCTTATGCTGCTCTACGAACTTTATCCTCTGCAACAGTCCGCAAAGCAGGGACTCCACCTGTCCATAATACTCCTGATACCGCTCTAACGCAATATCATACATCTCCCAGACACTGCTCCGGGAGGTCTCCCCCGGATCCCATGGACTTGTCCATTTCCTTCCTTTGACATTCATGGCATCCCTCGGATCCGGCAGCTGATCCGCCACGACCATATTGGCGATCACCGGTCGTCCCAGCACTCCGGATTCAAATGTCCGGATCTGCTGTCTTCTCCTGCCGGTGTGATCATAAACCTGACGGATCACACCACGCATACAGCGGTATGATGCCTTGATATTCTCATCAAAGATCATCAAATGATAGATCCGTTGCAATGTCCTGCTCATAAGGCGTGCCACCACACAAAGCTCCGCCTCCGAAAGCTTGATGCGTTTCTCCGGATAATACCCGGAGGGCATGATCCCCTTTTTGGCCATCAGCATCTTCTGATCGATGACCGCCTCCAGCCGCTGATGTGCCGGAAAGGCTTTTTTCCCCGCATCCGGCTCCTCCGGATGATATCCGGATTTTGCGAAAATATAGGGATGCATCTGGGTATCCAGTGTATAATGAGATACAAATCCCAGAAAATAGCTGATACCGATCTCCAACCCCTGCTTACCTGATAACGCCAGCAGCTCCTCCATGTAAACTTCAAAAAATCGATTGATCTCTGAGGTATGCAGACGGCTTCCCAGATCTACCTTATGATGTACACATTTCATAAAGGGATTGAAAAAAAACAGATCCGGTCCCTGACACCCCAGCCGGAAAACCTCCTTATGCTTATTGACAATATTGATCAGTTTCCCTCCGGTCTCAAAAAGAGCTTCCTCTCCAAATATCTCGTGCGTTGCAAATGCAGGCATACGCTCCTCCATTCCTGCCCGACAGCCTCTGCTGCCGCAGCATTTTTAGTATTCCCCATTAAATTCCAAAAAAATCTCTGATCAGAACAAAACCAGCCGCCATGCATACCGCCAATATGACATGTGTTCCCTTTGCCTTTAAATATCCCGCAATGGAAAGCTCATTGCTCTGGAGTACACTGTATGTCTGCGCCACGCTGGAAAAGCCGCCAAAGGCAGAAAACCCACAGGCAAAGATCCATTTCAGATCCGCCATCATAGGATACGCCTTTAAATATTCTCCACCTGTGGTGATCTCAATCACTCCCAGACCGATCATTTTTGCAAAAGCGTGACAGGGTACGATCTGCTCTACAAACTCTGCCAGAATGGAGAATAAAATAATATATCCTCCAACCTTTGTCACTGTCACAAAGGAATCTGCGATGGACTGATCCAATACATTCATAACACCCACTGGTTTTTCCTTTTCATAACTGCATTTTACCATATTTTGGCTTGTTTGATAACTGCCCCTTATATTTTTTCTCAAAAACAGGACCGCATTTAGTATGGCCGTTCCGTATACCACCATAAGGATAAACCACGGTTTCTTCATTCCCATGCAGTATACACCGATATATTCCAACAGAAACATAGGGCTTGCATTATTGCAAAAACACAGGATATACTGCGCTTCCTCTGCCGTTACCGCCCTTTGCCGCAACAGGTCTGCCGCCGTCTTGGCTCCCAGCGGATACCCCGACAAAAAGCCTACCGCCAATGCGTAGCAGCCGTTTTCCGACAAACCGAGCAGTCTGTGTAATACAGGATAAAGCCAGCGTCCGATGGTCTGCGTCGCCCCGATCTTCATCATAACACCGGAAAATACCATAAACGGGAAAAGAGCCGGAAGCACAACAGTAAACCATAACTGAAGCCCCTCCTTGGAACCTTTGTTGACCACCATGGGAAAGAATATCAACATCAGAAGTACCAGACCTATATTGAGCCACAGGAGCCTTTTCCTCATCATTTCCGTTCTCCCCTCCTGCACATAAGCCGGCAGAATATCACTGCTACTGCCGTACTGACTGTAGTGGCGATCAGCCCAGGCACAACGATGGCCGCCGGATTCACAGCACCATACTGCGCTCTGTACGCGATCACGCTCACCGGGATCACCTGCAGGGATGAAATGTTCAAAACCAGAAAGGTACACATCTCATCACTTGCCTTCGTGAGCCGCACGTCATCCGGATCGATCTGCCGGCCTTCTGTACGGGACATTTCTGCTGCGATCCTCTCCCTCTCCAACGGTGCAAGCTCCGTCATAGCTTTCAGTCCCATGGGCGTCGCCGCCCAGCCAAGCCCCAGGATATTGGCAAGAATATTGGCCGTGAGATATTCCTGTACCGGATGATGCCTCGGTATCCTCGGGAACAGAAACGCAAGCACGGGCCGCAGTCCCCGGGTCATCCGGTCCATGAGCCCTGCCTGTCTTGCCACCTCGATCAATCCTGTCCACATGGACATGATCCCCAACATGGTGATCGCCATGGTAACTGCCTCTCCCGCACTGTCAATAGAGGCATTGCTTACCGCCTCCACCTGTCCCGTCACAATCCCGGCTCCGAGTCCCAAAAGGATCATAAATCCCCATAAATAATTAAGCATAGACTGCCTCCTGTCAAACTATCTGTAGGTAGTCTATGCTTACAATATCACTTTTAGTATTTCTGATCCCAGAGATCATGGTCAAAAAACAGACAGAAGAATTATTCTTCCTCTCCATCCTCGTCAAAGTCCAGTGTTACATACTCTCTTGACTTATCATCGGTCTCTTCCTCATCATCATCGAAATCGAAATCCTCATATTCATCATCCAGTTCCTCATCCGGCTCTCCCAACAGCTTCTTGGTCAGATAATAAGCACCGGCTGCCATTACCGCGATAGATGTGATTCCCATAACACCCTTGAGTAATTTTTTCATGTCTGCACCCTTCCTTTCCTATCCTTTAATATGTGGTCAGCTTTCTGGTAATATGGAACAGATAAGGATCCAGTCCCTTCTCCATCGCCAAAGCTGCCTGAATATCATAATCTACAAACTCACCGTTCGTATAACCTACGACACGGTTTGTCTTGCCCTCACAGAGAAGCTCCACTGCCTTTGCTCCCATTGCAGAAGCATATACCCTGTCCTTACAGGTTGGATTGCCGCCACGCTGGATATGACCCAGCACTGTAGCTCTGGTCTCAACTCCCGTTGCTGCTTCAATGATCTTTGCCATCTCAAAGGAGTTTCCAACGCCCTCTGCATTAACGATCACATGATTCTTCTTGCCGATCTTGCGGCGCTGCAGTATCTTCTCGATGATCTTCTGTATATTTCCATCATATTCCTCTGTGGTGAGAATATACTCCGCACCACTGGCAATACCTGTCCACAATGCAATATGTCCTGCAGTACGTCCCATTACCTCTACGATACTGCAGCGCTCATGGGACTCTGAAGTATCACGAAGCTTGTCCATGGCTTCCATGGCGGTATTGATCGCCGTATCAAAACCGATCGTATACTCTGTACATGCAATGTCCAGATCGATCGTACCCGGTACACCTACTGTATTGATCCCCAGTGCAGCAAGCTTGCTGGCTCCCTGAAAGGAACCGTCTCCACCAATGACAACGATACCGTCAATGCCATGCTTGCGGCAGATCTCAGCAGCCTTCTCCTGATACTCCTTCTCCCGAAACTCCTTGCATCGTGCGGTATAAAGGATCGTTCCTCCCAGCTGGATGATATTGGAAACCGATAAGGTATCCATCTCCTCAATATCCTCCTCCAGAAGACCTGCATATCCTCTCTTAATCCCCATGACTCTGACGTCATTTGCGATCGCAGTACGCACCACGGCACGAATGGCTGCATTCATTCCGGGCGCATCTCCACCACTTGTCAACACACCAATTGTCTTTACTGCACTACTCATTTTGTCCTCCGTTTCAACTAATCGGAAATAAGGGGCTGTATATTCAAAGTCCGATCTTACTTCCTCTTATTTTATCTTTAACGAATCATTTACATACTATTCATCGTACCCTCTATTGTACGTCATTCTTCTGTTTTTTTCAAGCAAAAACCATCTGTGCCTATAACTTTCTCTCCTTCAGAGCAGCCTCTATCACACCATCCAGTATATTTTCCCGGATCACCTGTCTTGCGTTGACATTGCGCCCCGGCGGAAGCTTCTTCATCTGTCGTTCCTCCTCCAGATAAACGATCACCTGATCTGTACCGTCAAATGGAGATAATTTCTCATATATCTGCTGTTCTCTTTCCTGAAAATCGGCTAAATTTTTAAAACGCAGCCACAGCTCGCACGGAAGCATATCAAACGGAATAATGTCCTGACAGATGACTTTTCCGTCACGGTCACCTCCCATATCAGCCCTTCCTTTGACAAAGACCTTGGCATCCTCCCGGCACCGTTCCTTTTTCTTTTCATACACATTCGGAAAGACCAGTACTTCTACAGCACCATATACATCCTCCAACGTAAGATATGCCATTAATTTGTTAGTCCTGGTGGTCTTTACGGTTTTTGCCGTGATCATTCCTCCAATAACCACGCTTTCCTGATCGTGAACCGCATCCCCGGCACCTTCACCTTCCTCCTCGGAACTGCGCACAAAGTCCTGGGAGCTGCAGGTGGAATTTTTCCGGATCAGCCCCAGATATTCCTCCAGAGGATGACCGCTGATGTAAATGCCCAGGACTTCCTTTTCATAGGCGAGAAGCTCTTCCTTTTCAAACTCCTCCAGAGCCGGATAAGACACATCATTTGCATGCTCCAGTTCCTCATCTCCCATATCAAACAGAGACAACTGGCCTGACATAGAATCCTTCTTCTCCCGGTTGACACTGTCCAGCATACTCTGGTATACCTGCAGCTTCTGACGTCGGTTTCCCTCCATGCCATCAAATGCTCCTGCTTTGATAAAGCTTTCGATGGAGCTTTTATTGACCTCCTTACTGGTGAGACGGCGCATAAAATCCTGCATTGAAGTAAACCGTCCTCCCCGTTCCCGTTCCTGCACAATATTATTGATCACACCGGAACCAATGCCCTTGATCGCGGAAAGAGCATAACGTATGCTGCCATCAGACACGGAAAAAAAACTATATCCTTCATTTACATCCGGAGGCAGGATCTCTATGTCCATCCGCCGGCACTCCATGACATACTCAACAATCTTGTTGGTATTTTCCTTGACAGAAGTCAGCAGAGACGCCATAAACTCTACAGGATGATAGCATTTCAGCCATGCCGTCTGAAAGGTAACCATACCGTACGCTGCTGCATGGGACTTATTAAATGCATATGCAGCGAAGCTGATCATCTCATCGTAGATCTTGTTGGCAACCTCTTCGGAAATGTCGTTGGCAATACAGCCCTTTACGCCCTCCTCCTCATTTCCGTAAACAAAGTTCTTCCGCTCCGCCTCCATGACCTTGGCCTTCTTTTTGGACATGGCACGGCGCACCAGATCGCTTCGTCCATAGCTGTAGCCCGCAAGGCTCCGGACGATCTCCATAACCTGCTCCTGATAGACGATACAACCGTAAGTGGTGGAAAGGATCGGCTCAAGCTGCGGACAGTCATATGTAATGGAATCCCGGTTGCTTCTCCCTGCGATATACTGCGGAATAAAATCCATCGGACCCGGACGATATAACGAAATACCCGCCACGATCTCCGCCATGCTCTCCGGCTGCAGCTCCTTCATAAACTGCTTCATTCCGGCACTCTCCAACTGGAATATACCCTCAGTCCGTCCGCTGGATATAAGCTTCCATACATTTTCGTCCTCCAGATCCAGTTGAAGCATATCCTCATCACTCATACCGCACATTTGGGCAGCGTTCTGCACTACCGTCAGAGTGCGAAGCCCCAGAAAGTCCATTTTCAGAAGACCCAGCTCCTCCAGCGTAGTCATGGTATACTGCGTGGTCACATTGCCCTCAGAACCCTTGGAAAGGGGTACAAAATGATCCACCGGCTCCGGTGCGATCACAACACCCGCCGCATGAATGGAGGTATGACGTGGCAGTCCTTCCAGCTTCTGTGCCATATCCAACAGATATTTTGTCTGCTCATCCGTCTCATAGAGCTTACGAAGATCCGGATTCTGCGCGATTGCCTTGGCAATGGTAATATCCTTTTCCATGGGTACGGACTTCGCAATGGTATCCACATAGGCATATGGCATATCCAGCACACGTCCCACATCACGGATCACACCACGGGCCGCCATGGTACCAAAGGTAACGATCTGCGCCACATGATCCCGTCCGTATTTCTCTGTGACATAATCGATCACCTCCTGCCGTCTCTCATAGCAGAAATCCACGTCGATATCGGGCATGGTTACACGCTCCGGGTTCAGGAAACGCTCAAACAGCAGATCAAACGCCAGAGGATCAATATTGGTGATCTCCAGACTGTACGCCACAATACTTCCGGCAGCAGAACCACGTCCCGGTCCCACAATGATCCCGTGCTCTCTGGAATAATGAATAAAATCCCACACGATCAGGAAATAATCCACAAACCCCATATTCTTGATGGTATTTAACTCATAATCCAGTCTCTCCTGAATCTCCGGGGTCACATCTGCATAACGCCGGTGAATACCCTCATAACATAAATACTTCAGATACTCCCACGAAGTATAGCCCTCCGGTACATCAAACTTTGGCAGCTTATATTTGCCAAACTCAATATCCACATGACATCTCTGTGCGATTTTGGAGGTATTTTCCACAGCTTCTCTGGCATAAGGAAAAAGAGCCAGCATTTCCTCCTCGGACTTGAGATAGAACTGACCGCCCTCATATCTCATACGATCCTCGTCCTGTACCTTATGCTGTGTCTGAATACACAAAAGAATATCATGGGGCTCCGCATCCTCCGCCCGGATATAATGCACATCGTTGGTAGCAACCAGCTCCAGCCCTGTCTCCTGACTCATCCGGAGAAGTCCCTGATTCACCGTTTTCTGGGCATCAATACCATGATCCTGAAGCTCCAGATAAAAATGATCCGATCCAAAAATATCAGACAGACGGAGTGCTTCTTTTTTTGCCTCCTCATAAAAGCCCTGCCTGAGATTTGTCGCCACGATACCTGCCAGACAAGCACTCAGAGCAATAATTCCCTCATGGTACTTTTCCAGAACCTCCACATCTACACGGGGCTTATAATAAAATCCCTCGGTAAATCCAATGGAAACGATCTTCATCAAATTGGCATAACCGGTATTGTTTTCTGCCAGAAGAACCAGGTGGTTATACCGATCCTCTCCCCTGACATTTTCCCTGTCAAAACGGGATCCCGGTGCCACGTAGACCTCACAGCCGATCACAGGATTGATTCCTTCCTTTAATGCCGCCCGGTAAAAATCGATCACGCCGTACATATTGCCATGATCTGTAATAGCAATATGCTCCATTCCAAGCTCCTTCGCCCTCGCCATCAGCTCATTGATCTTGCAGGAACCATCCAGTAGAGAATATTCCGTATGCAAATGTAAATGTGTAAACCCCATATTCTACCAAACCCTTCCCACAATTTTTATCAAGCGTTGCCAGCATTTTCCCATACATCGAAAAAGCCGTCTGACACAAGATCAAACGGCTCATACTCTCCTACAATTATGCCTGTGATGTACTCAGATATTTTACGATGTCATCCATGGCATTCTGTTCATCGTCTCCGTTTGCAGAAACAACTACTTCCTCGCCGGCCGCCAGCCCCAGGGTCATCATTCCCATGATACTTTTGGCATTGACCTTCTTGTCCTCTACCTCCACATAAATGCTGCTTGAATACTGACTTGCTACCTGTACAAGAACAGCAACCGGTCTTGCCTCCAGACCACTTTGTATCTGAATTTTAATCTTCTTTGTAATCATGGTTACACTTCCTCCTTTTGGAATCCAAGATCCCATCTCTCTTTCAACTCATTTGCAATACTTCCCAATTTTCGCAGCCGGTGATTAACCCCTGATTTACCAATAGGCGGATCAAGCATCTGCCCTAACTCCTGCAGTGATGCATCCGGGTATTCCAATCGCAGCTCTGCTGTCTCGCGTAGTCCCTTCGCCAGCTTTCGTAACCCCATATTACATTCTATATATTTGATATCCTCAATCTGCTTTGCCGCTGCAGCCACAGTTTTCCCAATATTTGCTGTTTCGCAGTTCACCTGACGATTGACAGAATTGCGGACCTCCTTCACGATACGTATATTTTCAAATTCCATCAAAGCAACATGTGCTTCCACCACATTTAAAAAATCAACGATCTGTGAACCCTCTTTTATGTATACCACAAAATACCTTTTTCTTTTGACGATTTTTGCCTCCAATTCAAAAAACGCCAGCATCTCCTTGATAAAAAAAGCAAACTTCTCCGAAAGAACAGCAAACTCTAAATGGTAAGCCTTCTCCGGATCAGACAGGGATCCCGATGCCAGAAATGCACCCCGCAAAAAGGCACGCTTACAACAGGTATTTTGTATGAGACGATGTTGATGTCCCAGACAATCACCTGTGATCCCACCTTGTTCATCCATCACTTTTAATGCCTTTAGTATAGATATGATCACATCCGGCTCGTTTACCTCTATATAATACTCCCGGATATCTCCATGAATATTATGACATCGCACACGAACCTCTACGGGATCATTAAATACACTAATTAATAACATATAAGATTTTCGGGCGACTGTCAAGTTTTCTGTACGGATTTCCAAATATTCCTGCCCATTCCCATGCCGTTTGATCCTGCCATTCAGATCAAACAGAGCTGCCAGTTCCGCAATCTGACAATGACGCGCCGATGGCAGCTGCCTTACAAGCTCCTGTTTCACACTACCGGAAAATGACATATTTTTCCTCCTCGCTGTGTGCCTCCGTTATTTTCCCTGCTTCCGGTCCTTTTCAATATCACGGTGCTCCACTTTAATGCTGTATGGCAGCTGCTTCATATGCTTTGCCAGTGCATTAACAAGAGTTACCGACCGGTGTTTTCCACCGGTGCATCCAATACTGATCACAAGCTGGTTTTTTCCTTCTAAAATATAATTGGGAATCAGAAATTCGATCATCTCAAACAACTGCTTCTCGAAGGTTACTGCCTGTGGTGATGACATAACATAATCATATACCGCCCTGTCGTTTCCCGTTTGCGGCTTCAGGTCCGGAATATAATACGGATTTGGAAGAAAACGTACATCAAACACCAGATCGGAATCCTCGGGTATCCCATATTTAAAACCAAAAGAAAGGATTGTCACAAAGAAATTTTCGTATTCCTCTTTTCCTAAAAATATCTTGTCAATCTCCTGTTTCAGATCACGCACAAGCATATGACTGGTATCAAGAATATAATCTGCCCTCTTTTTGATAAAAGCAAGCTCCTCCCTCTCCGCCTCAATGGCCTTGTCCACTCGTCCCTGCAGGGCCAGTGGATGATTTCTCCTGGTTTCCTTATATCTCTTAATGAGCACCGAGCTGTCTGCCTCCAGAAACAAAATCTCATAACGAACTCCTGCTGCCAGCATCTCATCCAAAATATCATCCAATTCCAGAAGTCCCTGCTGGTTACGAATATCAATTCCTATCGCAACCTTTTCCAGACTGTTTTCCTCCAGCATCATCCTGGACATTCTCGGGATCAAAAGTACCGGCAGATTATCTACACAAAAATATCCCATATCCTCCAGCATTTTCATAACAGAGTTTCTGCCGGCTCCGGACATTCCTGTTACAATTACAAACCGCATGTAAATCCCCCATATCTCCATCAGACCGCAATGCCTTGTCCACTGGAGACAGGCTTTGCAAATATCTCATTGTATTTTATATCTTTTTTACTTCCAGCTCCAGCTCCACACCAAACTGTTCGTATACTGTTTTTTGTACATGCTCGATCACACGCATGGCATCACGGCATGTTCCCTTTCCTACATTGACCACAAAACCACTGTGCTTTTCAGATACCATCACATCGCCAGCCCGGTACCCCTTTAAGCCCGCATCCTGAATCAGCTTTCCTGCGAAATAGCCCTCCGGACGCTTAAAGGTGCTTCCTGCACTGCCATACTCCAATGGCTGTTTTTCTCTCCGCTGTGCATTTAACCGGCGCATCTGCTCTCTGATCTGCTGCGTATCTCCATGCTCAAACGCAAAATCCGCCGACAATACGATCAGATCCTTCTCCTGAATGATGCTATGACGGTAAGACAGCTCAAGTTCCTGTGCGGAAAGCTCTGTGATCTTTCCATCCTGTGTCATCACCCGCGTTGAAAGGATCACATCCTTCACCTCTCCGCCATAGGCTCCGGCATTCATGGTAACTGCGCCTCCCAGCGTACCCGGAATACCTCCGGCAAATTCAAAACCCGTCAGTCCCTGCTCAGCTGCCTGCATGGCCGCCTTTGATAAAAGTACTCCGCTTCCTGCCGTCATGATCATTTTGCCGGTCTCTTCACCATCTCCCTCCCGAAAGGAAATCTCATCAAATCCCTTCAGAGAGATCATCACTCCCCGGTATCCCTCATCAGACACCAGCAGATTGCTTCCATTGCCCAGTATAAAAAACGGAGTTTCGGTATCCCTGCAAAGAAGAAGCAGCTCTTTTAACACAGACTCGTTTCCTGCCTCCACAAAATAATCTGCCGGTCCGCCGATACGAAATGTCGTATGTGCAGACATAGGTTCCTGCCGGCGTACTGCCTGTTCTCCTGCTATCCTCTGTAAATCTGCTAACTGAACCATATATTCATTCCTTCCCTGTGTAACGAACAAGATCAAAACCAGCGTTTTGCCCTTGATTCACGCTGTGTTACAATCATTTTCCTATACATCGAAAAAATCCTTGCTGCGAATACTCGCTGCAAGGACTCATAGCGTGCGCGAGAAGATTCGAACTCCCGGCCTTCTGATCCGTAGTCAGACGCTCTATCCAGCTGAGCTACGCGCACAAATTATCTCTTGTACTTCACATCTCTGTTCCGTACTTGAGATATTATATATTAGCTTCTCCAAAAATGCAAGCTTTTTTTTCATTTTTTTGTTTTTATTTTGCAAAACCACATCAAACCAGCATAAATGCGGCATTTCCAAGAATCAAGGTTGCTGCAATAGAGCAAAAGATCAACAGTCCGTTTTTCTTTTTGAATACATATAGCAGCAACAGATTCATTCCATAGATCACTGCTGTGATCCCCATGGAAATAAAAACATGATAACCAAGCTTTGTTCCTGTGCTGATATTCTGTGCAAACAGAGACAGCATAACTGTAAGCAGAGTTCCTGCAATGATCGGCCGGATCCAACGGCTCAACAAACGGAAGACCCGAAGGGATTCAAAACATTCATAGATATATGCCACCAGACAAAATACACCTCCGGAGGCCATCACGCTACATGCAAAGCCCGCCAGAGCCACAAGGCATCCCGTCAGGATATTGCCGCTGCTCATCTCAAAACCCAGCAGATAACCGATCCCGGACAAGGTTTTGCAGAGAATAGAACCCGGAAGCAGATTCACCAATGGAACAAGGTGACCATAAAAATCAGCCTTTTCCACAATCCCTGAGTTTACAAACATACCGTCTGCTACAGACAGGTAAGCATCTCCGCCTCCAAAAGACAGTATGGAGGAAAGAAATCCCTGTCCCAGAAACTCCGGCACATGGCCACCGTACAAAACCGCCGGAACAGAAAGCACGACGAAAAACAGGATCCACGCAGCCTCCTCCTGAAGCATTATTTTAGGAGATACCTTTTTTTTCTGCCCATCCTCCAGAATACTGCGCACAAGCCCCCAGACCGCTAAAACGATCATAGCAAGCTTAAGACCGTTGCTAATATAATTTTCATATGGAATATCAAAGCTCAAACATACAATGTAACCCAGGATTAACACTCCTGACACTGTCAGATTCTTTGGATTGAACTTGCAATGGGTATATAAGATGCCAAACATAGACACTCCAAGCACCTGTAATGTTGACAAATGAACCAATGGCGTCCCTTCAAGCCCCAATATACCGTAAACAGCCTTACCACAAGTCAGCAGAAACACACCCGTCAGGATCACAACGGCTCTTTTCCAGCGCCCTTTACTCTCAGTTCTCGCCTCTGCCAGAGTCTTTCTGGAATATTCTGTCAGAAGGCATGCGATAAATGCAGAGATACCGATAGATAATATCTCGATCTGCGTCAGCACCCCGGAATGCAGCCTTGACATAGCCACAAGCATTGCCACTGTGATCAACGCCCCCGGAAAGGCCAGCATCAGTGCAGATGCGATCATACCGCCAACGCCGTACGCCCGTTTCCCAAGACCTGTAGATATCTCCATCGGAAGCGCTCCCGGCGTAATACTTGCCACCAGAACATCCTTGTCAAACTCCTCCTCGGTAACAAGACCACGCTCCTCAACCACTTCCTTCTCAATTACCGGAATCAAGGCACTTCCACCGCCAAAACCTATAAAACCAATCTTTAAAAGGGCCAGCATCATACCAAACTCACTCTTAAAACTTTTATTATTATTTTTTTTCTTCATGGTTGTATGCCTCCCTTTTCATTTTTAATCCAGTGTCAATTTGTTATCTATAGAGTTAATAATATAAAATCCTTTTGCATTCAGGCTGTCCTCACGGTTATAAAGCATCAAAGAGTCATCCATCTGACGGAAAATAGCACCGGCTTCCTCCACGATACACTGCATGGCTGCAGTATCCCACTCCATGGTCGGATTGAAACGGTAATATACCTCAGCCTCGCCTTTCGCTACAACACATCCCTTCAGAGAGCTTCCCATTTTAACAAAATTGCTGATCTGATACTTCTCTAACAGCTTGTCCATCTGCTCACATCCGTGGGAGCTGCTCATCACCATACGAAGCTCATGAATATCTGTACAATCAGAAACCTGAAGCTTCTTTCCCGTCTCGTCCTTTGTGTCAAGGTATGCTCCCTGTCCCTGTGCCGCATAATAAAGCTCTCCTGTCACCGGAACATAGATCACTCCCATAACAGATTTATGCTGATAAGACAATGCGATATTGACTGTAAACTGACCATTTCTCTTAATAAACTCCTTGGTGCCATCCAGCGGATCTACCACAAAACAGTAATCATTATCCAGACGGGACAGATCGTCCTTTTCCTCCTCGGACAGGATCGCATATTCCGGAAATGCCTCCTTCAGTGCATCTACAATAATACGGTTGGAAGCTTTGTCCGCTGCTGTCAGAGGCATATCCCCATCCTTATAAGTGATCTGCATATCTTCTGCATTCTCATAAACATCCATAATAGCATATCCGGCCTTTACTGCTGCCTCCTTGGCTACCGCAAGTTCTTTTTCTAAATTCATTAAAATCCTCCGTTCTTCTGCAACTGATATATTACAGGTAAAGTCTCATTTGAATTATATCCATACAATTTTTCATATGATTCATTATAAAATATATTATTTATTATATGCATCCTTAACTACAAAGAGGTTTGGCCATGAATATAGCCAAACCCTCTGTTTATTGATTTCATACTAATCATACTACATTACTATGAATATTGCAATCTATTTTTTCAATTAAATATATTTCTTTAATTCTTCCATCAGATAATCCACTGATTCCTCCACCGTCATACCTGTGGTATCAATGGTGATCTCAGGATTTTCCGGTGCCTCATAAGGGCTGGAAATACCGGAGAAGTTTGGAATCTCACCACTGCGGGCTCTCTTGTAAAGACCCTTGACATCTCTTCTCTCGCACTCCTCCAGAGGGGTACTGATATAGATCTCAATGAAATTGTCATCACCGATGATATCCCTTGCACTGCGGCGGTCACTTGCAAATGGAGAGATGAAGGAAGTCAGTGTGATCAGTCCTGCATCATTCATAAGCTTTGCAACCTCAGCTACACGACGGATATTCTCGATACGATCCTGCTCCTTGAAACCAAGGTTCTTGTTCAGACCCATACGTACATTGTCTCCATCCAGAAGCATGGTATGCTTGCCCTGTGCAAAAAGTCTCTTTTCCACCTCATTGATCAGGGTAGACTTACCGGCACCTGACAGACCTGTCATCCAGATTGTCTTTGGCTCCTGTCCCTTCTGCTGTGCACGGAGCTCTCTGGTAATGTCCATATTGTGCCATGTAAGGTTATCGTCACGGCGGAGCGGATGCTCTACAACGCCACATGCAGAAGTCATATTGGTGATACGGTCGATCAATACGAAACCACCAAGCTCCTTATGATGCTTAAACTCATCAAAAACAATAGTATCGGAACATGCAATATCACAACATGCGATCTCGTTCTTGTACAGCTTATCGGTCTGTACATGAGTACCCTCATTGACATCAACCTTATACTTGATATTCATAACAACAGCCGGAAC
>CAKRHL010000036.1 GCA_934338765.1 uncultured Lachnospiraceae bacterium
CGGGAAGGCACACCCAGAGGGTTCAATACGATATCCAAAGGACGTCCGTTTGGAAGGAATGGCATATCCTCCACAGGAAGTACTCTGGAAACCACACCCTTGTTACCATGACGGCCGGCCATCTTATCACCCACCTGGATCTTACGCTTCTGGGCAATATAGATACGAACATTTTCATTTACTCCCGGTGGAAGCTCATCGCCGTTCTCTCTGGTAAATACCTTGGCATCCACAACGATACCAAACTCACCATGAGGAACCTTCAGGGAAGTATCACGTACCTCTCTTGCTTTTTCACCAAAGATTGCACGAAGAAGTCTCTCCTCCGCTGTCAGCTCTGTCTCTCCCTTTGGAGTAACCTTGCCGACCAAAATATCATTGGCACGAACCTCCGCACCGATACGGATGATACCTCTCTCATCCAGATCCTTCAGTGCATCGTCACCAACACCCGGCACATCACGGGTAATCTCCTCTGCACCCAGCTTGGTATCTCTTGCCTCGGCATTGTACTCGCTGATGTGTACAGAAGTGTAAACGTCTTCCTGAACCAGTCTCTCACTTAAGAGAACCGCATCCTCGTAGTTGTAACCTTCCCATGTCATGAAACCGATCAGTGGGTTCTTACCAAGAGCGATCTCGCCGCCACATGTAGAAGGACCATCTGCCAGAACCTGACCGGTCTTTACCTCGTCACCCTTGTTGACCAAAGGTCTCTGGTTCATGCTGGTTCCCTGGTTGCTTCGCTGGAACTTCGCTAATTTATAATTATGAACGGTGCCGTTTGTCTCCTTTACAATGATCTCATTGGAAGCGGAACGCTCAACCACACCGTCTGCCTCTGCGATCACACAGTTGCCGGAGTCGATTGCAGCCTTCATCTCCATACCTGTACCAACTGCAGGAGCCTCTGTCACCAGAAGCGGCACTGCCTGACGCTGCATGTTGGATCCCATCAGGGCACGGTTCGCATCATCGTTCTCTAGGAACGGGATCATGGCTGTTGCCACAGAGAACACCATCTTAGGAGATACGTCCATGAGATCGATCTCCTTCTTCGGAAACTCAGATGTCTCTTCACGACGACGGCCGGATACGCTGTTACGTACAAAGTGGCCTTCCGCATCCAGAGCCTCGTTCGCCTGTGCAACGGTATATTTATCCTCCTCGTCCGCAGAGAGGTATACCACCTCATCCGTAACACGGGGATTTGCAGGATCCGTCTTGTCCACCTTACGGTAAGGTGCCTCGACAAAGCCATATTCATTGATACGCGCATATGATGCCAGAGAGTTGATCAAACCGATGTTTGGTCCCTCAGGAGTCTCTACAGGACACATACGCCCGTAATGAGAGTAATGGACATCTCGTACCTCGAATCCGGCACGGTCACGGGACAGACCACCAGGTCCCAATGCAGAGAGACGACGCTTATGAGTCAGCTCACTGAGTGGGTTATTCTGATCCATGAACTGTGACAGCTGGGAGCTTCCGAAGAACTCCTTCACTGCTGCCGTTACCGGCTTAATATTGATCAGAGACTGTGCTGTGATGGAAGAAAGATCCTGTGTGGACATTCTCTCACGAACAACACGCTCCATACGTGACAGACCGATACGATACTGATTCTGAAGCAGCTCGCCTACCGCACGGATACGACGGTTACCCAGGTGGTCGATATCGTCATCATTACCAATACCATACTCCAGATGGATATTGTAGTTGATGGAAGAAAAGATATCTTCCTTGGTGATATGCTTAGGGATCAGCTCAGAGATATTGTACCGGATCTCTTCGATGATATCCTCCTGTGACTCATTCTCGTCCAGGATCTGCTTTAACAGTGGATAATATACATCCTCTGTCACACCAATGCTCTTTGGATCCACATCCGGGAGATAATAACGAAGGTCAACCATCAGGTTGGAAAGAACCTTTGTCACATGCTCCTCATGCTCAACCATCACATAAGGAACCGCTGCATTCTGTAACTGTACTGCAATCTCCTCTGTGATCAGAGTCCCTGCCTCCAGCTTCTCGCCGGTTACAGTATCCACTGCATCCTCTGCCAGTCTGCATCCTACGATGCGGTTCTTGAAGTGCAGCTTCTTATTAAACTTATATCTTCCGACCTTTGCCAGATCATATCTCTTGGGATCAAAGAACATACCATTGAGAAGATTCTCGGCACTGTCTACGGAAAGAGGCTCACCCGGACGAAGCTTTTTGTAAAGCTCGAGCAAACCATCCTGATAATTGTCTGTTGTATCCTTCTCGATACTTGCAAGGATCTTTGGCTCCTCGCCGAAAAGCTCTTTGATCTCTGCATTGGTGCCCAGTCCAAGAGCACGCAGGAATACAGTGATCGGAACCTTTCTATTTCTATCTACACGGACGAAGAAGACATCATTGGAATCCGTCTCATACTCCAGCCACGCACCACGATTTGGGATCACTGTAGATGAAAATAACTCTTTACCGATCTTGTCATGACCGATCGCATAGTAAATGCCCGGGGAACGTACCAACTGACTTACGATAACACGCTCAGCACCATTGATGATAAAGGTACCTGTCGCTGTCATCAGAGGCAACTCACCCATAAAGATCTCATGTTCCTTAATTTCCTCAGTCTCTTTGTTGTACAGACGAACCTTAACCTTTAAAGGTGCGGAATAAGTAGCATCCCTCTCCTTACACTGGTCAATATCGTACTTACTCTCGTCTCTGCAAAGCTTGAAATCAACAAATTCCAGGCTGAGATGACCGCCAAAGTCAGAGATTGGGGAAATATCCCGAAATACTTCCTTCAGACCATCATCCAAAAACCACTGGTAAGAATTGGTCTGCACCTCAATGAGGTTTGGCATCTCCAGAACTTCTCCCTGATGGGCATAACTCATTCTCACACCATTGCCTACTTTTACCGGACGTATTCTGTTTTTCTCCATCGCCGTTTCACTCCTTAATTTTGTAGAGTATTTTGTGGCTTTTCATTCTTTAAAAACTATGGTATAATATATTTTATACTAGTTTTAGTTTATAATCTGCCACAATAAGTGCATTTTCCATCTTACCATCTAATCTGATGGTTGTCAAGCTTTTCCGTTTTATTGAATAATTCTTTCTATAAATTTGAGTATATAATAGGAAAGGAGACTTATATGAACATAAAAAAGATGATACAGGACATGACGCTGGAAGAAAAAGCAAGTCTTTGTTCCGGCGCTGATTTCTGGCACACAGAGGCCATTGACCGGGTAGGCCTAAAGAACATTATGGTTTCTGACGGACCTTACGGACTCCGCAAGCAGGAGGAAGTCGGCAATAATATGGGATGGGCCGAGAGCATTCTCGCCGTTGGTTTTCCGACAGCTTCTGCCATGGCATCCTCCTACGACCGGGATCTGATCAAAGAAGTGGGAAATGCCCTCGGTGATGAGTGTCAGGCAAAGGATGTCGCTGTTCTTCTGGGACCGGGCATCAATATGAAACGTTCTCCTCTGGGAGGCAGAAATTTTGAATATTACTCCGAGGATCCTTACGTAGCCGGAGAGATTGGCGCAGCCTTTGTAAATGGCGTTCAGGAAAAAAATATCGGCACCAGTCTGAAGCATTTCGCCGCAAACAATCAGGAAACCCGCCGTATGAACGTCAGCGCGCAGGTGGATGAGCGCACCCTTCGCGAGACATATCTGTCCGCTTTTGAACGTGTTGTCAAAAAAGCGCAGCCATGGACGATCATGTGCAGCTACAACCGGATCAACGGAACTTATTCCTGCGAAAACAACTGGCTGCTTAATAAGGTTCTCCGGGATGAATGGGGATTTAAAGGCCTTGTCATGACAGACTGGGGTGCCATGAACGACCGTGTAAAATCATTAAATGCCGGATTGGATCTTGAGATGCCTGATTGCCACGGAGAAACAGACAAACAGATCGTTGAGGCTGTAAAAAACGGTACCATATCCATGGACACTCTTGATCAAACAGTAGAACGGATCCTGACCGCAGTAGATAAGTATTATTCTAATAAGAAAGAAAATGCTTCTTATGACATGGAGGCTCATCATCAACTTGCCCGCAAGGTGGCAGACAACTGTGCGGTTCTCCTGAAAAATGACGGAATCCTTCCTTTAAAGGACTCCCAAAAGGTTGCCATTATCGGCGAGTTTGCAGAAACGCCCCGTATTCAGGGCGGCGGTTCCAGCCACATTAACTGCTTCCGCGTGGAAAGTGTGCTGGATGCCCTGAAGGACAATCCAAATATCACATACAGCAAAGGCTTTTGCGCCGAACAGGACGAGACAGACGAAACACTTCTGAAGGAGGCGGTCGCTGCCGCAAAGGACGCTGAAGTGGCTGTTATCTTTGCCGGACTGCCGGATTCCTTTGAAAGCGAGGGCTTTGACCGGACACATCTTGATATGCCGGAGAGCCAGAATCGTCTGATCCGCGAGATCACCAAAGTACAGCCAAACACCGTAATTGTGCTGCACAACGGATCTCCGATCCGTATGCCGTGGCTGTCCGGGGTAAAGGGCGTCCTTGAAATGTATCTTGCCGGACAGGCCAGTGGTGCCGCTGCAGCGGACCTGCTCTACGGCAAAGCAAATCCATCCGGAAAGCTTGCCGAAACATTCCCTCTCCGGGTTCAGGACAATCCAACCTATCTGAATTTCCCCGGAGCACAGAACGAGTCTCAGTACAGCGAGGGGATTTTTATAGGATACCGTTATTATGACAAACGGGAAATGGACGTGCTTTTCCCATTTGGATATGGTCTCAGCTACACAAGCTTTGAGTACTCCAATGCAAAGCTGATCGTCAACGGCCAGTCCGTGAGCAGCTCCTCCTCAAATGTGATCGAAGGCTCTGAGCCAAATGTGATCCCTTCCATCACCGCCAAACCGCAGGATCAGATCCTGGTATCCGTGGACATTACAAATACCGGTGATGTTTATGGTCAGGAGGTTGTCCAGCTCTATGTAAAAAATGCTGCGTGTGATGCGATCCGTCCGGAGCAGGAGCTTCGAAACTTCACCAAGATCGGTCTGGAACCCGGTGAAACCAAGACTGTCACTCTGGAGCTTGAGGAACGCTCCTTTGCATATTACAATACGCAGCTTCACGACTGGTATGCACCATCCGGAGACTATGAGCTGTTACTCTCCGCTTCCTCCAGAGATGTACGCCAGCGTCTGACACTCCATTTAGAAAATGCGCAGAAGCTGCCGTTTATGGTAACAGATATTACATCCTGCGGTGATGTATATGATCACGCAAATGATCCGTCTCCTCTCGATGCCCTGATGGTCAAAAGCGGCTTTATCGATGCTGCGGACAACGAGAACGACAGCATGGGTGGCGGAACAGCTATGATGATGCGGGCAATGTATAATGATACTCCGCTTCATTCCATTCTCTCATTCAGCACAGACCAGCTGACCTGGGAAGATATCCGGGAAACGATCCGTGCCATCAATGAGAAACAGACAAAATAGCAAAACACACATATTATAATGTTATATTTCAGGAGAAATTCCCCGTTTATCAATAAGCATTCCGGAATTTCTCCTGTTCTTTTTCTTTCAAAAGATACTTTTCCTTCGTAGCAAGTCCTCCTCTGATATGCCGCTCTGATTTGTTGACATCAAGCACTTCACGCACTTGCGCTGCCAAAGCATGATTGATCATAGGAAGCTTTTCTGTCAGATCTTTATGTACTGTGCTTTTGCTGACACCAAATACAGACGCCGTCTGACGTACGGTTGCTTTATGCTCGATCATATATTGTGCCAGAAGTACGGCACGCTCCTCCAAGCATTCCGACAGGGATCCTAACCGATATTTTTCATATTTCTTCTTTTCCACTGAGTGTTTCTCCTCATTTCATACCTTACTTCATCCTATGCACAAAATCCCGTCTTATGAATCCGTATAAATTTTTCTTGAAACTTGCACGAAAAAAGAATATAGTATAGAGTGTTTAGATATGCGATCCTGACTTTTACATTTTCAATGTATTGCCGGGGTATTTATTTTGGGAGGTAAAGATTATGTTGATCGCAAAAAAGCCGGCGAAACAGGGACTCAATATTATTATCGTTGGTTGCGGAAAAGTAGGACTTACACTGATCGAACAACTCGTCAAAGAGGGACATGATATCACGATCATAGACCAGAATGCAAAAAAGGTTCAGGAGATCGGAAGCATTTACGATGTCATGGGGGTTGCCGGAAACGGCGCCAGCCACCGTGTTCAAATGGACGCCGGCATTGCTTCTGCCGATCTGCTGATCGCCGTAACAGAATCTGACGAATTAAATCTCCTGTGCTGCACCGTGGCAAATCAGGTGGCAAACTGTTCTACCATTGCCCGTGTCCGTACACCGGATTACAGCGGAGAGGCAAGTTATCTCAGGGACAAGCTTGGTCTTGCCATGATCATCAATCCGGAGTTGGAGGCTGCCAGAGAGATTGCAAGGATCCTGTATCTGCCAACCGCTTTGGAAGTCAATTCCTTTGCCCATGGACAGGCAGAGCTGATCAAAATTCAGATTCCCGAAAATAATATATTAGATGGAATGAGCATCGCCATGCTCAGCAAAAAGATCAATACAAGCGTCTTGATCTGCGGTATTGAGCGCAACGGTGCCATGTATATTCCATCCGGTGACTCTCTGCTTTTGGGCGGAGACAAGATTTCCTTTGTAGCACCAAAGGGACACGGCCGATTCTTTTTGGAGGATATCGGCATAAAAACAAACCAGGTAAAAAGCACCATGATCATCGGTGGCAGTAAAGCAGCTTATTACCTGGCCAAACAGCTTATTCCAATGGGTGTTTCCGTCAAGATCGTGGAGCAGGATCTGAAACGCTGTGAAACTCTCAGCGAACTTCTTCCAAAGGCTACGATCATCAATGGCGACGGCACGGATGAGGATCTGTTGGAGGAGGAGGGCATTGATTCCATCGAATCTTTTGTCCCATTGACCGGTATTGACGAGGAAAATATCCTCCTGACACTTCACGCAAAGCAGATCTCCAAGGCAAAGGTGATCACCAAGATCAACCGGATGAATTTCAAAGATGTCATCAGCCGCCTGGATCTGGGCAGCGTGGTATATCCCCGCTATATCACTTCAGAAACGATCGTTGCATATGTCCGGGCCAAAAAGGATTCCATGGGCAGCAACATCGAAACACTGTATCACATGTTTGATTCCCGTGCAGAGGCAATTGAGTTTCGTGTCAATGAAGCGTCTGCCGTTACGGATATCCCTCTGATGGATCTGTCTCTGAAAGACAACCTGCTGATCTGCTTTATCAGCCGTAACGGATCGATACTGATCCCTACCGGTTCCGATTCAATCCAGATTGGCGATACGGTTATGGTAGTAACTACTCATACCGGTTTTAATGATCTTCAGGATATTCTGAAATAAAGGATGAAGAATTATGAATTATTCTATATTAAAATATATTCTTGGCTATGTATTAAAAATCGAAGCAGCTTTTATGCTGCTTCCTTGTATTACATCTCTTATTTATCATGAGGAGGAGGGACGTTATTTCTTTTTTGTTGCCTGCATCTGTATGCTGTTGGGTGTACTCATGACATACCGCAAACCAAAAAGCACCGTCTTTTATTTGAAAGAAGGTTGTCTTGCCACCTCTTTAAGCTGGATCCTCCTCAGTCTTTTTGGTGCGATCCCGTTCTGGATCAGTGGTGAGATTCCCCATTGGGAAGATGCTCTTTTTGAAACTATTTCCGGATTTACTACCACCGGAGCAACTATTCTTGGTGATGTGGAGGCTCTGTCACACACGGCTCTGATCTGGCGAAGCTTTACCCACTGGATCGGCGGTATGGGAGTTCTCGTATTTCTTCTGGCAATTCTTCCATTAAGCGGTGGTTCAAGCATCAACTTAATGAAAGCTGAAAGCCCGGGGCCATCCGTTGGCAAGCTTGTTCCAAAGGTACGTTATACTGCTATGATCCTGTATGCTATTTATTTTGGCATGACGGTCATCGAATTTATCTTTCTGCTGGCCGGAAAAATGCCTCTTTTCGATGCATTGACCACTGCTTTCGGTACCGCCGGCACCGGAGGCTTCGGCATCAAAAATGACAGTATAATGGGCTATTCTCCATATATCCAATGGGTGGTTGCCATCTTTATGATATTGTTTGGTATCAACTTTAACTTTTATTTTTATATTTTGTATCGTCATTTCCGCAAGGCAGTGTCCATGGAGGAGATTCATTACTATCTCGCCATGATCCTGATCGCCGTGACGATCATATTCCTAAATATCCGTACCATGTATCCAACCGGATTCGAGGCAATGACACACTCTGTTTTCCAAGTTGCGTCCCTCGCTACCTCCACGGGATTTTCCACAGCGGATTTCGACCTGTGGCCGCAGACCAGCCAGACAATACTGATCATTGTCATGTTTGTGGGAGCCTGCGCCGGCAGTACCGGCGGCGGTATCAAGGTATCACGTATCGTCATTCTTTTTAAGACAGTTTTAAAGGAATTAAACAGCTACATCCATCCAAAGAGTGTCCGCAAGATCAATGTGGAGGGCAAGCCGGTGGACCATGAGGTCGTCCGTTCCATAAATGTATTTTTCATTACATTTATGATCATTTTCGCCCTCTCCGTCTTTGCCATCTCCTTTGAGGACAAGGATCTGGTCACCAACTTTACCGCCGTGCTGACCACCATCAATAACATGGGACCGGGTCTTGCAAAGGTAGGGCCAACACAGAACTTCGGACATTTCAACATCTTTTCCAAGCTGGTACTGATGTTCGATATGCTTGCAGGCCGTCTGGAGCTGTTCCCTCTTTTAATCCTGTTCCACCCGGCTATCTGGAAGGAATCCTTCGAAAGCCACCGCAAAAAGAAACAGAAAGTATAAAGAAAAACCTTCGAAAGCCGCCGTAGGCTCTTTCGAAGGTTTTATTTTCACAACGCCGCAAACTTTGGGCTGCTTTAGAAGTATTTTTCACACTATTCGTATCGCAGTGCCTCGATGGGATCCAGTCTGGCTGCTTTGTTGGCCGGATAATATCCAAAAAATACGCCAACGACCATGGAGAACAGTACCGCAGCAATGATCGCTGCCACGGGTGCCGTTGCAGAATATCCCAGCACAGAGGCAGCCACCGATCCCAGGATCAGTCCCACAATGATTCCCAGGCAGCCACCGATCAGGCATAACACCATGGATTCAATGATAAACTGGATCCGTATGGAACCATTGGTTGCTCCCAGTGCTTTTCTCGTTCCAATCTCCCTGGTTCTTTCCGTGATGGAGACCAGCATAATATTCATAACTCCAATGCCCCCCACCAAAAGGGATATTCCTGCGATCAACGAAATTGCCAGAGATACCGTCTGGATCATCTCACTCATGGACTGTGTCATAGACTCCATAGTAGATGTGGCGATCTCGTAATTGTCGTTGCTCATATAATATGGTGTAAAAAACGTCTCAATCTGATCCGCAAAATCGGATACACTGGATACAGAAGTGTCCGTAACAATGGTAAACTGTGTATATCCATCATCCGAATGCATGATCTCCTTGGCGGTTGTCAGTGGGATATACGCATTTGTGGTAACATCCTCTGAGCTGTCACTGACCGTTCCCTCGCTCTCATACTGATACACCCCCACAATATAGAAATCCTGATAATTCCCATTAATGTTCAGATTGATCTTCTGCCATAATGCATTTTCATTGTCTCCGTCAAACAGAGTTTCCACCATCTGATCCGATACCATGATCACATGCTTGTTCCCGTCCAGATCAGCCTTTTTTATAGAACGTCCCGCCAGCAGGGTAACCTTGTCACTCTGAAAATAATCTTTATTGACGCCTGATACATTCAGGCCGGCAGAATTACCGTCCTTTTCTACAGTAGCAGATCCTGCCGATTCACTGATCGCCACCGCAGAAATCTGACTCTGAAATGTTTTTTTCAATTTTTGAAGCATAGCATCGGTGATCCTGTCATCCTCCGTAATGGATGCATTCCGGTTTCCGGCACCAAACCTCATTCCATCGGCACGAACCTCTTCCTCCTCACTTTTGGCGGATAGTCCAACCGCAATATTATTGGCTCCCATCTCCTGAAAGCTGTTGGATATGGATGTGGTCAATGATTCACTCACCGTCATGATCGCAATGACAGCACCAATACCGATAATGATACCCAGCATCGTCAATAACGCTCGAAGCTTGTTGGAAAACAATGCTTTACAGGCAATCCTGATATTTTCCCAAATCAGCATTTCTGCCTCCTTTCATACTAATCCTCAGAAATCTTCATATCCTTGTTTATATTCTGCCATCACAGATCCGGACAATACGATCTGTCTCCTCTGCCAGTTCCCTGGAATGTGTGATCAGCACGATTGTTTTGCCCTGTTTCTTATGAAGTTCATGAAAAATATCCATGATCTTCCGGCTGGTTTCTGAGTCAAGTGCCCCTGTGGGCTCATCCGCCAATATGATGGAAGGATCATTTGCCATAGCCCGGGCGATTGCCGTCCTCTGTTTCTGACCTCCGGACAGCTCCTCCGGTTTGTGAAACATTCTCTCTTCCATTCCTACCAGCTTCAAAAGTTCCTTTGCCCGAAGTCTCCGCTCTGCCCTTTTCACACCGCCATACAGCAGTGGCAGCTCCACATTCTCCAATGCCGTTGTCCTCGGGATCAGATTGTATGTCTGGAAAACAAATCCGATCTGTTGATTGCGTATCATAGACAGTTCCTTGTCACCGGTTTCTCCAACATTCTGTCCCTGAAGAAAGTATTCTCCCTCCGTGGGACGATCCAGTGCACCTATAATATTCATCAGAGTCGATTTCCCGGAACCGGACTCGCCTACAATTGAAACAAACTCGCCTTTTTCCACCTGCAGATTGATGCCGTGAAGTATCTCAAGCTCATTTGGCTTACCAATATAAAATCTTTTAACAATGCCCTGCAAAGATATAACATATGGAGATTTTTGCTCTTTTTCCATTTATTTTCCACCTCCCGGTCCGCCGCCGAAGCCGCCTTTACCGCCCATGTTACCACCATCCGGCATGCCGCCTCCATTCATGCCTCCCATACCTCCAAGGGCATTACTGCTTTTGTCAGAGGAAGAATCACTTCCCGAGGAGACCTTATCAGTTGGCACAACAACTTCAAGACCTTCCTGCAGATCATCTCCGGATATCTCAACATAATAATCCGTCTCCATTCCTTTGGTTACAGTGATCTGACGCGTCTGAGCCTGACTGCTACTCTTTGTGCTGTCGTCTTTACCGTCACTGTCCTGTGGTTTCTGTCCCTTCTGATCGTCCGGTGGATTTCCCTTCATCTGTCCGGCACCGCCCTGCTGTGCACTGCTGTTGTCACTATTTTGCTGCTCTGTATCATTCCCTGTCTGCCGGCTTTCTGTGCTATTTTCCATTTTCTGATCACCGGTATTATCATTATCTGCCACTGTAATATAATAGCTGCCATCCTGTGCCTCGCTGACCGCATCATATGGTACAGCAAATACATCGTCCGCCTCATCCTTGATAATACTGCATTTTGCTGTCATTCCCATTTTAAGACGACTGTCCTTAGTTTTCAAACGAATACGGACCTCATATCCGTCACTGCCGCTGCTTCCTGTATTTGCGGCATCACCGGCGGTTTCTGTAGAAGAACTGCTGCCGGTAGACGGTGCCACAAAGGTTACAACACCCTCCAGCTCATCCTCATCGGTAGCCTCCGTCAGGATCGCCACACGTTGTCCCTTTTTCACATCACTGATATCGTATTCATCTACACTTGTAGTAATTGTATATCCGCTGATATCATCCAGCTCTGCAATGGTTCCGCCGGTATATGTGTCTCCCACAGATACATTTAATGCGGTCACGACACCGTCCATAGGTGCTGTCACTGTACATTTATCCAATGACTCCTGAGCTTCTTCAACTTTTTTCTGTGCCTCTTTGACATTCTTGGTCTGATTGCTCTGCGCATTGCTCACGGAGCTTTTCGCCTGAGTCACAGCGGATTTATTTTGTCTTGCCGTATCTGTCTGATTGTCCTTTGCTGTCTCCAGCGCGGATCTTACCTGCTCATATGCCTCCTGCGCCTTTGTCAGTGCCTCCTGCGCTGCCGCAAGCTCCTGACTATTCTTTCCCTTTGCACTGCTTTTTAGTTTCTTTACTTTATTTTTGGCTGTCTGTAACGCTTTTGCTGCCGTTTCCTTTGCTTTTTGCGCCTTCTTTACGTTTTTTGCTGCCTTTGCATTGTTGTAACTCTGGTCACTGAGCGCGGTGTCATACTGCTCCTGCGCAGATTCCACCTCGGTTGCGGCAGAACTCTGTGCCTCTGATAAAGCATCCTTTGCATCTGTCAGACTGCTCTCCAGACTGTTCGAATCAAAAAGAACAAGGGAATCTCCCTTTTTGACTTCATCCCCGACCTTGACACAGACCTTTTGGACAGTCACATCATTAACCGAAGCCGATACCTTCTGTGTCTTCCTGCTCTCAATGGTTCCGGATGCACTGATGGAATCGATGAGATCCATTTTGGTCAAAGTTGTTGTACTCTGTCTGGTCACTCCCTCCGAAGAGGCTTTCTTTGCCTTAAGATAATGTTTTCCCGCCAGGATTCCTCCTGCCAGGATCAGAACAACACCGCCGCAGACAATCACCTTAAACTTTTTCCCACGTTTCTTTTTCATATGACACCTTACCTTTCTAACAAATAAATCAAATAATATGTTCCATATCATACCCAAATTTCTTGTTGAAAAAGTGTAGAATTCATGTTCAAACTGTGAAACGAAGTTTCTGTTGATAAAATACTCCAATACTAATATAATAGATTAGACAGTAAGCGAATGATTTCTGATATATTATAGGAACCAGGAGGCTGTCGCTTTTACAACCTGTTTATTCTTCAAGAAAGGATTGGTATATAAAATGAAAAAAATAGTTCTTACAGGTGGAGGTACTGCCGGTCATGTAACACCAAACATCGCCCTGATCCCGGAGCTGCAAAAGCAGGGCTACGAGGTTCACTATATCGGCTCCTATGAGGGCATTGAAAGCCGGCTGATCCCGGAGCTTGACATTCCATATTACGGTATTTCCAGCGGCAAGCTGCGCCGCTATATTGATCCCAAAAACTTAAGCGATCCCTTTAAGGTAATCCGTGGATACAGTCAGGCACGCAAGCTGTTAAAGCTCATCCGCCCTGACGTGGTATTTTCCAAGGGAGGGTTTGTTTCCGTTCCTGTAGTTGTCGCAGCCAAATCCCGTCATATTCCATGTGTGATCCATGAATCCGATATGACACCGGGACTTGCCAATAAGATCTGTATCCCTTGCGCAGACAGAGTCTGTACGAACTTTCCTGAGACCTTAAAGCATCTGCCGGAGCGCAAGGGAGTGCTTACGGGTTCTCCGATCCGTCAGGAGCTTTTCAAGGGCAGCAGGGAAAAAGGGCTTGCTTTCTGTGGTTTCACAGATGATAAGCCCGTGATCCTGATCATCGGCGGAAGTCTTGGCGCAGTCCGGGTAAATGAAGCTGTACGAGCAATCCTTCCACAGCTTCTGGAGCGTTTCCAGATCATTCATCTGTGTGGCAAAGGTAAGATGGACGATTCTCTTAAGGATACAAAGGGCTATGTACAGTTTGAGTACATAAAGGAGGAATTGCGGGATCTTATGGCGGCCGCAGATATTATGATCTCCCGTGCCGGAGCCAATGCCATCTGTGAAATCCTTGCTCTTCGTAAACCAAACATCCTGATCCCGCTTTCCGCCCAGGCAAGCCGCGGAGACCAGATCCTGAATGCTGCCTCCTTCGAGAAGCAGGGCTATAGCATTGTGATCCAGGAGGAGGAGCTCACCAACGAAAAGCTCCTGAACGCCGTCAATACCGCATTTAATGAAAAAGAGCGTTTCATCAAGGCAATGCAGCGAAGCCAGCTCAACAATTCCATCGAAAAGATCGTGGAACTGATCAATGCTTCTGCAAAAAACAAAAAGAAGTAATGATATATGATTTTTGCCTTAGATTTTTCTAGCAGCCGTGAGCTGGTAACACCAAAATTGTCTTGTCACTTACGGATTTTAAAAAGTCTAAAAAATGGAGGTTTCCAATGAATATTCCAAATGATCCTATGATGCTGGTCAGTTACATTAACACACAGCTTCGTGACTTTTATCCAAGTCTTGAGGAGCTGTGCAAATCCATGGATCTGGACCAGCAGCAGATCTGCGATAAATTAAAATCGATAGATTACAGCTATAATGCTGCTACCAACCGATTTGTATAATAATGATTATAACAGATATTGTAAAACAGCCTCGGATATCACCTTTTCACATTTCGGTGATATCCGAGGCTGTTATTATTGCATCATTTTTCTCTTTGATCATTAGATTTATGAAGTGATAATACTGCCGTCTGCAATCCGGGAGACCCACATAGACATCCCCGGACCATGATTTCCAAAGGGGCGGGTATGAAAGCCAAAGCGCTCATAAAAGCTTTCTCTCTTATAAGCTGCCATCAGACTCACCATTACAGTCTCATCATCCATGACATCCCGCTTGATATACTCCAGAAGTCTGTCGATCAGAGCCGTACCGATATGCTCTCCCTGACACTCCGGCCGCACGATCACATCTGTAATGAAATAGGTATAGCCACCGTCACTGACGATCCTCGCCATCCCAACCGGCTTACCGTCCTTTCTGGCGATGAGTTTGTAGAAAGAATTGGTCAATGCTTTCTGCGCCCTTTTGTCTTTTACGGTGATCCAGTTCACGGAACGTCGCAGGTCATTATACTCCTCCACCGTAATCTCATCTGTATATGTAAGCATTTTGTCTTCCCTTTCTTTCTACTGTATTTATAGTTTACGCTTCCGTTATATCATGAATACTTTTTCTGATATTATCTACACGAAAGAAAGAAATATTCTCTTCCAGAGACTTGGACATCTCCTGAAGCTGCTGTGCAGACTCTGCCAGAAGATTGATCGCTGCATTCATCTCCTCCATAGAAGCCGTTGTCTCCTCTGTGGATGCCGCATTCTGCTCTGAAATTGCAGAGAGATTTGAGATCACATCTGCCACATTGGCACGGGCACTGTTGCAATGCTCTGTCTGCTGGCGGATCATTCCTGCTGCCTGGGCGGCACCACTGATACCATCGCCAACCTCCACGATCTGCTTTCTGGTTGCATGCAGCTTCTCCTGCTGCTCATTCATAATCTTC
This sequence comes from uncultured Lachnospiraceae bacterium, assembly GCA_934338765.1. GTDB lineage: Bacteria > Bacillota > Clostridia > Lachnospirales > Lachnospiraceae > Jutongia. The sequence goes on from CAKRHL010000036.1 coordinate 15,312, forward strand.
TGAACCTCTTCCATGACCTGTACGGAATTTTCGGAATCCTTCAAAAGATCTCTAATAATATCGGCAATACTTCCTGCCGATTCATTACTCTGCTCTGCAAGCTTCTGGATCTGTCCTGCTACCACTGCAAATCCGCGTCCCTGCTCTCCGGCACGGGCTGCCTCAATAGAGGCGTTTAATGACAGGAGATTGGTCTCTTCGGCAATAGAAGTGATCAGATCAACCGCCGCACGGATCTTTAATGCAGACTCATTGGTTGCATTTACCTGACGGGAAATCTCCTTGAC
>CAKRHL010000037.1 GCA_934338765.1 uncultured Lachnospiraceae bacterium
AAAAGTAAAAAATGAAATCCCCACCGGAAGCGCGATCTCCGGTACAGGCAGGTGCAGTCCGGCAATATGATCAATATTGTCCACCAGAAATCCGGCATACTTAAAGGTTCCCAGAATGATCAGATTGCACAGTACCGAGAGCACCATCAGAAACCGCCGCATCCCCTGTCTCTCCGCTGCTGCCAGGCTCCTGCCAAATCCGTAATTCATGGCGGCCGATGCGATCATCAAAAAAACATATACCGGTTCCCCAAAAGCATAAAAAATAAGACTCGCCGCAGTCAGAAACAGATTTTTGGCCCACAGAGGACGGATCAGCAGATTCCCCAGAAATACTACCGGAAGAAATATAAATAAAAATATTGCAGAGCTAAATACCATCTTGTGTCCTTTCTACATTTTATTATATAGGACAAAAAGAGCCCCGAAGGACTCTTCCTGTATAAGCTTCGAAGTCAAAATATCATAAATATTCCGACTCTGATATTTATTCCATTGATTATGCAAGCTTGCTCTTAGCAACCTCAACGAGAGAAGCGAATCCCTCAGGATCAGAGATAGCCATCTCAGAAAGCATCTTTCTGTTGATGTCAATCTCAGCCAGCTTCAGTCCATACATGAACTTGCTGTATGAAAGACCGTTAAGTCTTGCTGCTGCATTGATACGAGCGATCCAGAGACGTCTGAACTGTCTCTTCTTCTCTTTTCTACCTGCGAAAGAGGAAGTCAGGGCTCTCATTACAGACTGCTTTGCTACTCTATACTGCTTAGATCTAGCTCCTCTATATCCCTTTGCAAGCTTTAAAACTCTATTGTGTTTCTTCTTTGCATTTAATCCGCCTTTAATACGTGCCATTTGTCTTTCCTCCTTAAATTATTTAGAATATGGTAAAATGCGCTTCATCATCTTTGCGTTTGTTGCATCTACCTCTACAGCTTTTCTCAGGTTTCTCTTTCTCTTTGTAGACTTCTTATTCAGAATGTGACTCTTGTAAGCCTTCATCTTCATGAGCTTACCTGTTCCTGTAGTTTTGAAACGCTTTGCAGCTGCGCGCTTTGTTTTCATTTTTGGCATGATAATTTCCTCCTTATTTGCATAATATTTATAATCTGGCGTATCTGCATCGGCAGTACACCGCCTTGAAAGCCTTGCTCACCGAATAAACGGTCAGCCAATCTTTACTGCCTCTTCTCTGATAAGAACATTACCATGGTACGGCCTTCCATCTTAGCAGGCTTATCTACAACGGCAATATCCTCCAGCTTCTCGTAAAAGCTGTCCAGAATCTGCTTACTGTAATTGATATGTGCAAGCTCACGACCACGGAAACGAAGGGATACCTTCACACGATCACCCTTGCTCAGGAATTTTCTCGCCTGATTTGCTTTTGTATTCAGGTCGTTTACATCAATGTTTGGAGACAACCGGATCTCTTTTACTTCCATTGTTCTCTGCTTTTTCTTGGCCTCTTTCTCACGACGTGCCTGCTCATAACGGTATTTACCGTAATCAACGATCTTGCACACCGGAGGCTTTGCATTCGGTGCAATCTTGACCAGATCAAGATCTGCTTCTCTTGCAAGCTTCATGGCATCTCTTGCCGACATAATTCCTAACTGTTCCCCGTCCTCGCCGATCAGACGAATCTCTCTGTCTCTGATCTGCTCATTTACTGCTGTCCTACTAATGTTCCTGCACCTCCATACATTAAAAAAGTGGATAAGCAAAGCTTTATCCACTGATCCTGTCAAAACCACGTTCCTGTGATTAATGTCATTATTTAACCCAAGTCACTTTCTGTGCTAAGGTGAGAGTGGATTTCTCTGCTTTGTTGTTATTATCGATCGTGCCACAAAACCCTGTAATCTGTAGCACAACATAAAGAATGTTATCATATGGCATTTTATTTGTCAAGCACTTCTTTTAAGATTTCCTGACCAAATTCACTGTTCTCCACAACCTCCCGGATATGCTGCTCATATTCCGTTTTGGTATCTGTATTGTACTGAATCTGTTCCCTAAGCTTCTGCCTTCTTTGATTCAGATCGTGACGGATCTCCACCATCTCACGGTCATCCAGGATCGCGTAGGTCTGCACCAGCCATACCTCCGTGTCGTTGACACCGTGGCTGTCCAGCAGACGCTGCAGAGAATCATTGCTTTTGGCAAGCTGTTCGGTATTCTCCCGGAAACGCCGCTCATACTCCTTTGTCTTGCAATACTCTCCCCAGAGATTTTCAAAATCAGCCGCATTTTTCACGCCGAACTTTTCCCTGTTGTAATCCAGCACACTGACATTGTTGACATATTTGATCTTGGTCCGGTTCAAAAGCTCCACTGCTTTATTGTATTTTTTGTCGGAAACGGCGATCTCATACCTGTTTTTGTTGGACTCCGTAAAGATCACAGCTGCCGCAACGGCAGCCAGTGCCAGTGTCCCGATATACGGATAGGTCATATTGCTGTCCAGATTAAAGTACAGGATAATGAACAGAACGATCAGTGATCCGATCAGCACAGAGATTCCCTTGGCAAGCTTTTTCAAAAAATCCTGCCGCTCAATGATCTCTCTCTGGCTCTCCCGGATATACGCCTTTTCCGCCTCCAGATGACGGATATCGCTGTCGATCGCCTTCTGGTACATCTCGTTCTGGTACATCTTTTTGATCTCGTCGATGAGATCATCCTGATAACGGTCAAACCGCCGCACCTGACGTTCTGTGATCGTAAGGGTTCTGTTTTTGTATTGATTACGTTCCTGCAAAAGTCTCCGGATCCTCTTACAAAGCTCCATCAGAGAATCTCTTTCTTCCCCTGCGATCCGGTCAATCTTCTGGATATCCGTCAGATATTCCGTCACCCGGGTGTATTCTGTTTTGGCAATGCTGATCTGTTTCTCACAGTCCTTGACGGCCTCACAGCAATCATGGATATACCGCTTCTGCTCTGCCTTCCCCTTCGGAATGATATGCTCTGTCTCCAGATCCTTCCGGGAAAGTCTTGCCGGTTCTCCCTGTGTATCATTGTTTTCCGGCAGACTGCCATCCTCCGGCTTCCGTGCTGATCCGTGCGTTTCCTCTGCCATTGCCTGCTCACGTTTTCTTTTCTTTCGTTTCCTGATGCGGTCCCAAAAAGCCATCTGCGATGCCCCTTTCTCTGCTTATATGATTGGAAAATGAATCCTCCGGTCTTTTACGGAAGCATACTTTTGCGGTATTCCGTCTTCCACTGAAGAAGCAACTCTCCGGCAAGCTTCTCATAGGTAGGATCTCCCTGTTCTTTCATTCTCCGGATACGCCGTACTGTTTTACATTCCCTGCTTTCCACGCTCTGACGCAGAGCCTCCTCATACTGTGCGTCCATAAAGGTCTGCTGCTCTCTGGTCACACCCATCTGCGCTGCGGTTTTTTCATACTCCTCCGGCATACCTCCAAGTTTCAGACAATACAGGCATGCCTCCAGCGCCCTCTGCTGCTCTGTATATTCATATGCCTTCTGAAAAGCCGCACAGCCATGACGATACTCCCCCATGCCTGCCAGCGCCACCCCAAGTCTGTAATAAATATCTCCAAACTCCTCTGATTCCGCATTGATCATATCGGGATTTTTTAATATCCGTTCGTACTCCTGCCTTGCCCGCTCCAGACTGCCGTTTTTTAGGTACGTATCTGCCTTGATCTTTTGTCTGCCACGCATCGGTACGTTCTGCGTCTGATCCATGATGGCGATCAGCTCATTGATCTCCTGCTCCGTATAATAATCACAGCTACAGCACAGCGTCACAACAATGTCCTTTAGATTGTTGTGGTCCTTTCTCATTTTGTCAAGCTTGTCCGCTGTTTCCTCCATGCCAAGCTCTCCCCGGATCCAGTCGGCAAATGTCCGGTCAAAGATTTCCTCCTGCATCATATAGATATTGTTTCTGATATAGTAGCAGACTTCCTCGATGGAATACACCTTTGTCTTTGTCATCGGAAAACAATACGGCTGCTTCGCAATAACACTGCTGCATAATATTAATTTGCCCATGAGACTCCTCCAATCTGCAATTTACAAGCTAAGATAGCGTTCCCATATCCGGTTGCTGGAAGGACAAAACTCTCCAAAACCGTCGTCCTTCAATGTGACAATGCAATGTGATGCATCGGCAAAACGGAGACGCAGGGTAAATCTGGTCATCTTGTTGGGCCGCTCATCAAAGCCCTCCAGAGATAACAGATGAACCGTCGTTTCCCGTTTGACCGCATTCTGGATCGTGAGCTGCAATTCCTCCTCTCCGTCCGGGATAAAATCAACACTCACATCCACGTCCTTCCACGGTACGCCGGCCTTGACCAGAAGCACCTCCTGCATTTTGGCATCACAATAAACCCGCAGAGAAATACCGGTGTGGATCATCTCCTGATCCAGAAAAAGAAAGTCTCCCATCACGCCCTCTCCGGCAAGCTCTCTCGCTGCGATGCAGGCACCCTTGGTAAACAGATTGCTTCCGCGGAATACACGCCGTCCGTTGCACAGCTGGCTCAGCGCCGTATTGGCCCATTCTCCCTGAAAGCCCTCTCCCGTCACATAGATCGTGGAGATCATCTGCTTATGCATCTGGGTGTTGGCAAGATTGACAAAAGCGTATTCCATCTTAAAGCTGCTGTCATGCTCCATCATATCCCAATTCAGATTCTGGCTCAGATCCATCCTCTTGACACCCACAATATAAGGAATATTTCTCCTGTCAATATGGATCTGGGAATAAAACAATCCCTCTCTGCCAAACTCAAACAGCGCCACATCTCCCAGCCACAGCTCTTTTTTCTGGCTCAGGGCATAATACATATAGCTCTGCTGATGGAGCTGTATAACAAAACGCTCCTCGCCTATCCCGATCTGATTCATCGCTCCCTTGATGGCGTTTACCAGATTGTCCGTTTTCTCGGACACCGATATCACAAGCTTGCGGATCGTTTCACTGGGAAAATACTCCTTGAGACAGCTTAACAGCTTTACAAAGTAGCGGACCAGCGCATCCACCGGCTCTAACTCCATGTCACCGGAGACCACCTTACCCTGATCGGATATCTGTTTTAATATGTCCCGGAAAACGTACACTTCCTCCCGTTCCTCTGCCAGCAATGCCTCTGTGCCAAACAGCCATTCCTTTTTGACCGGCTGATATGACAACACCGTCGGACACTCGTATTCTCTCTCCCGTCCCACCAGACGCCCCACCGGGATCACCTTGTCCATATCACGGTGGTAACAGGAAATCTGCGTTACGTCATCACACAGATCGATCCCGGCCAGTACTTTTCTATCTTCGGTCATTGTTCCCTCTGCCTCCATCATCCGGTTTCATCAAAAATTTTACAATCGCCCGTTTCTCCGCATACTCCTGCATCTGATCCAGCAGGACGTCCTGACTCCTGCCTGACTGCAGCATCCGGTTCAGCATCTGATAACCGCTCATGCCCTCCATACCACTCATCTGATCAATATAGCTTAAACAAACCGGCGCTGTTTTGATCTCGTTGCCCACCTCATCCGTCTCCAGGATCTCATACTCCACAGTTTCATCCTGAAAAAGAATAAAGCCCTTCACACGGATCCCTTCAAAAACGTCTCTCATACTCTCCGTCACCGGTTCCTGTCTCCGGCCATCTATGATATATGCATACCGGATCCTGACATCATGCTCCGGATCCGCCGTATAATCTATATACTGCTCCTTGAGAAGTGTATCCGGCAGGGACAGTTTGTCCTTAAACGCCTGAAAATACGGCAGCACCATATCCTTTTCATATAACTGGTGCAGATTGTAATCCACAAAAACAGCTTCTCCTCCGGTGAGCATACTGCGTCCCGACAAATATTTGAGAACCGCCAGAAGACACGGTATATTTTCCTCCACCTGTACATGCTGGTAAAAGGACTCAAAGATCTCCTCCGGCAACTTTTCTCCATGCACCAGATAATCATATGCCTTTTTCTTGAGAAATGCCCGGATCAGCTTTTTGTTAAAGCCCTTTTCCTCATAATAAAAGAATACCTGATATGCATCCGGAGCCATCTGTCCCGTAAAAAGGATCTGTGCCAGCAGACGCTCTGACAAAACCTGTATATCAATGCCAAACTCCCGGCATGCAGACCAAAGCCGTGTCATTTCCGGGATCGTGCCGGAATAGTGATCGCACAGATAGACAAGCAGCGGCTTATCGAACTCTCCGCCCTCAAAAATATACCAGGCAAGCCTGAGCAGATTCTTGTCCTCCTCCGCACCGGTAAAGGCGTGTCCTGCAATCTTTAACAGGCGTTTTGGATCCATGCCTTCCCACCCAAACAGCAACAGCCCCTCAAAGCCTTTTTCATATTTATGACGTACCGCACAATACTCCATAAAATTTTTGCGGTCTCTTGGCAGGATATTTTCCCAGTCCATATGCTCCAGTTCATGATCCAGGAGCTCTCCCTGGAAATTATCAAAATAATATTGCATTTGTATGGCAAAAAGTGATTTTCTGAAATATTGATCCAGCCCTGCTATCCCAAGTATCCGGCGACGGAGCTGTGACACATCCTCTCCGGTCCGGTTCTCCTGTACCGCCTTTTGGTATAAATGCAAAAGGACACGGACATTGTCTCCCACAAACGGCAGACATTTTGCCACCAGATGATCCAGATGAACCATCCGGTGCACTGTATATCCAATGGATGAGGAATATCTGCGTCCTTCTCTGTCCGTCAAAAAGATCTGCGGCTCCGGAGTAAATACAGAGATCATGGCTCTGCCCCGGACAAACGCCGCCGTCTCCTCCTGCTGCAGCTCCCGGTGACGCACCACCACACCGGCGATCCGGGGATCACTGCACCGGATCTCTCTGGTAAAAAGAATGGATGGCAGTGCCTGTGCGATTTTTTCATCTATGAGCTCCTCCCGCAGAAACTCCTCATAGATCACCGCCAGATCATCATTGATCCTTCCCTGTTCCACCTGCTCCAGTGTGAACCGCTCCATTGCTGCTTTATAACTGTCATACATTGTCCGGTCTCTGTCTTTATGGCGGATCACATAAGCATAAAGCATGGCTTTCTTGGTGGCATTTAACTGATTGTTGTATGAAAAATACAGTAACACTCTGTCGGGAAGCACCATATCCGGCGTTTCCTCCAACGCATAGATATAATTTTCATACAGATCCGTAATCTGTAATTTATGCTGTATGCCAAGCCCATACCATTTGACATTGTCCGGGGATACTCTGCGTTCCCGCATCAGGAGCTGACAGATCATCGTGAGCAGATCATCCGACGGACGCTCCTCATACATCTTGTACATGTCCTGCAGCATAACTCCCGTAAAATCTCTGGTTCTGCTGATCAGATACGCGTAGCGGAACTGAAGCTCCTCCTCCAGGATCCGGTTGGAAAGTCCCCAGTGAAGAGCCTGAGCCCTGGCATCAGTGAGCTCCAGCACAAGCTCCGGCGCATTATTGTACAGCCGGCAAAGTTCCAGATAGAGAAGGGGGCTGTGACAACCGTTCTCTATCTGCTCCAGTATGGCACTCTGACGTTTTGCAGAGATCCGGTAGCTCTCATCCATCTGCAGCAGAAACCACAGGATCAGCCAGTGACTGTGACCGGTCTGATAACATTCCCTGATCCTCGCCAAAGCGTCTGCCCTTTCTGCTGCCTCCGGCTTCCACAGATACATCAGATAATAATAAGAGCAGTATAATAACGGCTCCTGTTCCTGTATGGTAAGCAGCTGCTCCTCCAGCCGGGTCATCTCCAGATGAAATGCTTCTTCCTTCTGCTCCTGCAATGCCAGATGGATCCGGAATACCCTCGCCAACCAGCCATAACGACTCTCCTCCTGCGCAGGCTGTTCCAGACCGGCAACGCTTTTTGTGGCTGCCTGGACATAATCTTTCTGGGACATTTTCCCCGCCTGATAATACAGAAAGCTCCGATACAGATTCCACACACTTTTTTGCTGCTGTATCTTTAACCGCCGTTCCTCATCCGACATACAGTATCTCCGGGCGATCACCTTGATCTCCAGCTGCTGTCTCGCACTGCTGATGGTGATCCGGGCAAAATTGTGTCCTATCGCCATACAATCCGGATTGATCACAAAAGCCAGCTCATAAGTATCTCCCGTAAAATCCGTTGTCCTGATACAGGTACGCTCCACCCGCACAAAGGAGGCATCGGATCTCACCTCATATTCCCCGTAGCCCCATGTGTCCTTGTGCAGTACAAGCCTGTCCGCAAAGATCTTCTCACATTTGGGATATTGCAGCTCCCTCTTTTCCACGGAGAGCTGAACCGGTGTCTTTTTGTGGACTGCGATCAAAAACTCCTCCAGCGCCATGCTTTTATCATTGCCCTTCAAAAGACCTCTGTAGCACTCCAGATATGTCTCCCTCTCCTGAAGAAAGATCCTCTCAAAGGAAGGGCTGTGAAAGAGCCGCAGTCCCTCCATGTAATGACTCTGAACAAGGGCGGTAAACTGATTGAGATCACGGATCCTGCCGGCAGAGGTGTCCGCATAAGGTACTGTAACCGTCACCGTAAAGGGAATGGACGCCACACCACAATCTGAAAGTATGCGAAACTCTCCCCGGATCACATCCCCGGGCTGGCAGTACGTCCCCCGGAACGTAAAGGATATCTCATTGCCGGTTCCATGAAAGGCCTCCTTTTCCAGGATCATGCCGCTGCATTCCGTACACACGATGCCTCTCATACTGCGTCCTCTGCGATTGGAGATCGTAAAGCTTCCCTGCGTGAGCTCTCCCGCATCCACTGACACAGACAGCTCTGACGGACTCAGGATCATCTCCGGCATACGATATTCAAATATTCCTTTTGCATACTGATCGATCTTCTCTTTCATGGTGCCTCCCATATCCGGCTTGCAATTCAAGCATAATTAATAGAATTATACCATTTCGCACGTTAGCTTTTCAAGTACCATCCCCATATAAGTAAAATGCCGGGAACGAAAAAATCTCCGGCACCATATGATGCCGGAGATCCTCAAGATCTGCGCTTATGCAAATTAATAATCTAATGCAATATCCTCTGAAAATGCCGGATGTTTGCCATCCTTCTCAGAAATGTTTGGCACAACGCCCTCCGGGATCGGCCACTCTACTCCGATGGTCTCATCATTCCACATAATGCCTGCTTCGGAAGAAGGATCATAGAAATCAGTACACTTATATGCAAACTCTGCTGTATCGGAAAGTACATAAAATCCGTGTGCAAATCCCTCCGGAATATAGAACATGTTTTTCTTTTCCGCAGTCAGGGTGACACCAAACCACTTTCCGTATGTCTTGGAACCCCGGCGGATATCCACTGCCACATCAAACACCTCGCCGCTGAGTACACGTACCAGCTTGCCCTGTGTATGATTCTTCTGATAATGAAGTCCGCGAAGCACTCCCCTGATAGAACTGGACTGGTTGTCCTGTACAAAGACCATATCAAGTCCTGCCTCTTTAAACGCATTGTAATTATATGTCTCCATAAAATATCCGCGGTTATCACCAAATACCTTTGGCTGGATCAGATAAAGCCCCTCGATCTCGCCACATTTTTCAAAAGTAAAATTACCCATTTTCTTAATCACCTTTCCTTTTGTATCATAAAATTTCTTCTGATCATATTTATTGTATTCTAGCACGATGGTAACGACTTCGCAAATAATTTTTTGCGTTTTGATTTTTTACGGGCTTTCCGCCGGTTCTTTCTGCCAAACTCCGTCACTTCTCCGGCCTCCTCCTGTGCTGCCGCAACTTCTCTGGCAGCTTCTGTGGCATCTCCCGTCACCGGCGTATCCTCCGGCCGGCTGTCTTCCTGCTCTGCCTTATGATTTCCGGAAGCCTCCTCGCCTTTTACCTGCTGAAGGATCTCCTTTAACAGATGAAGCTGTCTCTCCTGCAGCTCCTCCTTCTGCATCAACAGGTAATTCATCTCCTTCTGCAGCCGCACCGTTACCTCCTCGCAGATACGTTTTTCCGACTCCTGACTTACCTCTTCCATGGAAGACCGGATCATCTGCCGCATCATAGTTTCAAACTGCCTCAGCCTCTCTAGGGATGCTGCCTGGGTCTGTCCGTATTTCGTCTGGACTCCCGCACTTTTTTCCTTGCTCTGCTCCAGCTCATAACTTTTCTCCTGCCAGGTTTTCTGCCGTTTCTCATAGCGGTCTCTGGCATGCTCGATCGAGGTCACAGAGCCCTTGGCATGCTCCAGTGCCTCCCGCATAACCTGACCGTTCAACTCCTCCCGCAGCTGATAGAGGATCTTGGAATCCATGTTCTCTACCCGTTCCAGATCCGGAAGCAGCTTCTTGATCGCCTTCAGCTGGAATCCCTGCTCCTTCAGATCCTTGACGGAACGCAGCAGCCGTATCTCCGAGTCCCTGTAATATCTGTGTCCCAGCTCATTTCTTGGAATCGGCAGCTCCAGCTCTTCCTCCCAGTATCGGAGCACATGATTCTCCACCTCCAGCATTTTTGATGCATCTGATATCATATATCCTTTTTCCATAACCATCCTCATTTCATTCATAATACTGATCTCTGTTACATAAACTCTTCTAAGATTTCCTCAAACAGCTTTGCCTTTTCCGCAGCCGCTGTTTCCGACAACATATTCTGCCGTCCGGCAATATCCCGGTCCAGCTGCATTTCCTCACGGAAAGATTCCAACAGCTCCTTGATCTCTGTCAGAGCCGGCAGACCGGATCCCGCCGCTTCCGCCGCTGGCTGCACATCACCTGCAGTATCCGCCGTCTCTGCCCCGGCTGCTGCCACCTCCTGCGCCGCCATATCCTCCGGCTTAAAATACTCCATCCGGTATTTTTCCGTTGCCTCCTGATGAAAATATTCATTTTCCAGACGGGCGCGCATGGTATTTTCCATATAATCGATCAACTGGATCCGGAACACCCGCAGACATTTGTGAGTGTCAAAGAATACCTCCGACGCCCCCTGCACACAAAGCAGCAGAAGCGTTACCAGCCCCGTCACCCAAAACCATTCCGCAGGCATACCGTAATAGCCTGCCAAAAAACAGCAAAGCCCTGCTCCCGCCGCAATGAGACCTGAGAAATAAAATCCCATGTTTTCCCAGGTCTGCAGGGAAACGCCCAGAAAGTGATAATGATACAGATAACGATCCACAAAGTTCTCTACATTGTGTACACTGATGTGCAGCTTATAGTAAGCTTCAAATTTGGACATCATCGATTTCATCCAGCGGTTTCCCGTGGTTCCCATCTGATTGGAATCCCACAGCAGCTTATGAAAAAGCCCGTAGCTGACCGCTTTTAAAATGACTGACACCGCACAGACCGCCATCAGTGCAAATAACACATTATAATTTTCCAATTGTGCTTTCATATTCATCCTGTCCTTTCATAAATAATGTTTCTTTTATGATAGACGGACACGCTTTCCGTGAACAGATGGCATCGGTTGTCATTTTTATATTTCCTTCGACAAAAAGGGATACCTACACGTTTTTTTCATCATTTTATGCTACAATATATGATAGATCATGCGAAAGGAGATCCGCCTATGAATGTAAATAAGAAAAAAGCAAAAAAACTGACTGTCATGGGACTGACTGCCGCACTTGCGCTGACCACTGTATTGTCCGGCTTTCCTGTCGTCTCTGCCAGTGCTTCTTCCCTGTCAGTCATTGAACGTGTAGATACATCAAACAACAGCGGTCTGATCCGCTCAAAATATGTGGACGAAAACGGACAGGAGATCCCGCTCACCTCTCAAGCCTCCGGCAGGAATGGGCGCACGCGTTCTGCCGTTGATCTTCCGGCAAGCTACGACTCCCGCGACCAAGGCTGTGTCACCCCCATCAAGAATCAGGGCGTAACCGGCAGCTGCTGGGCATTTGCCGCCCTCAAGTCACTGGAAGCCGACAGCATCCTTCAGAATCTCTCGGATCTTGCCAATACCGATTACTCAGAAAGTCATCTGACCTGGTACACCTATCATCATCTGACCGATTCGTCAAACAGTCTGTACGGAGATTATATTTTTCTCCCGACGACAGACTCCGGTGACTGCTATAATCTCGGCGGAAACGCTTACTATGCAAGCTTCATCCTGGCAAACTGGTGGGGTGCCGTATCCGAGGAGGAGGCTCCGTTTTCTGCGGAGAATAATCAGGCACTGCGCAAAATGGTACGGTCTATGTCCCAAAAATCGGACTCACTCCGCACCCGGTCCGAGATCCATTTAAAGGACATGAGCTTTTATGACCCGTCTGACATCTCCGGCATCAAGGAGGCTGTGATGGAACACGGAGCCGTGGATGTCTCTGTCTACTTTGACGCCTCCAACATGTACCATGATTCTGCCACGACATCCGCTTATGAGGACAGCTATACCTCTGACGATGCCAACCACTGCGTCACCATCGTGGGATGGGATGACAGCTTTAACACTTATTCCGGAAGTGCCCCTGCACCCGGTGCGTGGCTGATCGCCAACAACTATGGCGAGAAGTACACCAACAGCATGGATGGCTATTACTGGCTCTCCTATTATGATACCTCTCTCTGTGAGATCTCTACTTTCGAGGCAGAATCCACCGATCAATACGACACCAATTTCCAATACGATGGATTTGGCTGGGGTGATCTCTATCAGGATACCTCTGATATTGCTTTTGCCAATGTCTTTACAAACGGCACAGACGCTGCCCGCCGGCTGGAAGCCGCCGGATTTTATACTGCCGGTGACGATCAGTCTTACAAGATCGAGGTATACAGACAGCCCACAGGCTCTGACCCCGACAGCGGTGCTTTGATCCCGCAGTGTACCACTTATGGGACAGTCCCACATTCCGGATACCATACGATCCCTCTCTCCTCCCCTGCTACCGTTGCAGCCGGCGAAACCTTCTCCATCGTAGTAACCTTTTATGCTGAGGACGGCAATACGATCTATGTACCAATTGAAGGACAGAGCACTCCTTTGTCTACACAGTATCACAGCAGCTCCGGTCAGAGCTATGTGTACTCCGACGGCGCCTGGATGGATAACACCTCTGTCACCCTGGGGATGCATCATCTCAACATGAATAACGTCTGCCTAAAGGTATTGGCTACCACCCTCTCCGATACAGAGCCTGAGGAATCCGAGGAACCGACAACAGCTCCATCCACAGAAGCACCGGCAGACACAGACCGGCCGGCCACAGGTGATGTTACCCCGTCTGTCACTCCGGATAGCAGCAGCGCACCATCCCCGGAGATTTCCTCCCGTCCGTCGCCTGATTCCTCCGCTTCTGCATCTGCCTCTCCATCTCCATCACCATTTCCATCACCAAAAGCTCCAACGGCCTCCCCTGTCAACACCACAGCTGCCTCACCGGCTCCATCCGCCACTGTCTCCCCATCACCGGACAACACCTCAACCGGTATGGTAGTTGTGATCCAAAAGAAAAAGGTTACTCTGCGCAAGGGAAAAACCGTCAGAATACCGATCCGGGTAACACCTGCCGACAGCTTCCGTAAGCTGACCTTCCGATCAAAAAATAAAAAGATCGCCACCATCAATAAAAACGGAAAAATAAAAGCAAAGAAAAAAGGAAAAACAAAGATCATCATTAAAACACCGGACGGAATCCGCACCTCCATAAAGGTTGTGGTGAAAAAACGAAAATGAAAAAAGGGTCCTTCTGACATATCATATGTCGGAAAGACCCTTTCCTCGTCTGTAGTTTATACTAAGTTCCAGACAGTTCCTTCTCTGGTATCCTTGATCTCAACGCCACGGTCCAGCAGCTCCTGACGGATCGCATCTGCTCTGGCAAAATCCTTTTCCTTTCTGGCCGCCTGACGCTCGGCAATCTTCTCCTCCACAAAGGCGGTCAGCTCATCATCCGCCTGACTCTCCTCTGCCTCTGCCGTAAGGTCAAGAGAAAATACCTGATCAAAATCTTCTACCAGATATCTCTTGGACGCATCACTGATATCTGCCTTAAGCACATCATACAATACCGTCAACGCCTGAGACGTATTGATGTCACTGCCCATAGCCTCCGCAAAGGCATCCTGATACGGCTTCACTTCATCCATATCCGGCTCGCCCTCCCCGGAAAGTGCTGCCACTCTCTTGCGCAGCTTATCATATGCTACCTTGGAATTGTCCAGCACATCATAGGTAAACAAAAGTGGTTTACGATAATGAGACTGCAGACAGAAGAAGCGGTATACAAGAGGATCATATCCCTTTTCCTCGAGAAGAGATACGGTCAGGAACTCGCCCTTTGACTTACTCATCTTACCGGATTTATCATTTAAATGCTGCACATGGAACCAGTAATTGCACCATTTGTGTCCCAGATATGACTCACTCTGTGCGATCTCGTTAGTATGATGTGGGAATATATTGTCCACACCGCCACAATGAATATCAAGATACTCACCTAAATGCTTCATACTGATGCAGGAGCACTCAATATGCCAGCCCGGATATCCCACGCCCCATGGGCTGTCCCATTTCAGCTCCTGATCCTCAAACTTTGACTTGGTAAACCAGAGAACGAAATCGGTCTTGTTGCGCTTATTCTCATCCTCCTCCACGTCGTCACGGACACCTACCTGCAGGTTCTCCTCATTCTGACCGGAAAGCACATAATACTCCTTGAGCTTGCTGGTATCAAAATAAACATTGCCCCCTGCCACGTAAGCATACTCCTTCTCCAGAAGTACCTCGATCATATGGATAAACTCCGGAATACAGTTGGTCGCAGGCTCTACGATCTCCGGAATCTTGATATTAAGCTTGTCACAATCTGCAAAGAAAGCCTTGCGGTAAAACTCTGCGATCTCCATGACTGTCTTGTGCTCACGCTTTGCTCCCGCCAGCATCTTATCCTCACCGGTATCCGCATCACTGGTCAGATGACCTACGTCTGTAATATTCATACAACGCTTCACATCATAGCCGGCATAGCCCAGATACTTCTCCAGCACATCCTCCATCATGTAACTGCGGAGATTTCCGATATGTGCAAAATGATATACCGTCGGTCCACAGGTGTACATCTTTACCTTTCCCTCCTCGATCGAATGGAACGGCTCCACCTTCTTGGTCAATGTATTATAAAGTGATAATTCCCTCATGACACTCTCCATTTCTGTGCATAGTACACGTTTTTCTTTATTTCATATCTCATCCTATACTGTACAGGATTTTTGCCGTTTCTTCAAGTCCTAACCTCCATTAGTTTTGCGGGCTCTGACAATGTTTTCAATTTCAGCAAAAGTCAACTTGAAATCATCTGTTTTATTTACAATTACAAATATCCAATTGATTCTTAGCATGCTTCACACATGTTCTCCAAAGTTTCATTCCAAAATAATCCACAAGAAATCCTGGGAAAGCACTGATAATAAACACTTTATTACTGCCTGCTAAAGCCTGTTCACACATAAAGATATCATGTGGATTTGCTTCATCTAAATACTGTTCATAAGAAATAACT
>CAKRHL010000038.1 GCA_934338765.1 uncultured Lachnospiraceae bacterium
AAACCGACTGTAGCACCAACCGTAAAACCAACCGTTGCGCCGACAGCGAAACCGACTGTAGCACCAACCGTAAAACCGACCGTTGCACCTACGGTAGAGCCAACCGCTGTACCGACAGTGAAACCAACAGAGACTCCGATGATCACAGGAGAAAAGATGATCGTATCTGATCTGGCATCCACTTATGCAACAAACGATGCATCCTGGCTGATGGATGCTGCAGATGATGATATTGTAACAGTTGTATACACATGTACCGATCCTTCTCACGGAAACTGGGGCATCCTCGGCTGGGGAGCTTCGGTAGATGGCCAGTGGCAGAACGGTGATAATTATTCCGCTGCAAGCAACGCTGCGGAGAAGATCACCAGAACATATACCGTCAAAGAGCTGAAAGCAACCATGAACATTAAGGATAACTCTAATGTGACATATCTCTGCCTGTCTGTATGGAATGGCGGAAAGATTGTGAAGCTTTCCATTGCAGGAAATGGCAGTGAGATCCCGGCGCCGACTGTGGCACCGACCGTAGAGCCGACAGCTGCTCCAACTCAGGCACCAACTGTAGCACCGACTGTAGAGCCGACGGTTGCTCCAACCCAGGCACCAACTGTAGCACCGACCGTGGCACCTACAACAGCACCAACCGCAGCACCGGCTGACGACGGCAAGGTAGCTGGAAGCGTGAAGCTCACCAGCGACTGGGGCAGTGGTGGAATTGCCCAGATCACCCTGACCAATAATTCCGGCGTAAGCTTCACAAACGGCTGGACCGTTGAGTTTACTCTGGATCGTGAGATCACATCTATGTGGAGCGGCGAGTGCAAAAGCCTCGGAAATAACCGTTACCGCATCAGCAACCCGGGCTGGGACGGTAACTGGGCTGCCGGAAAGACCATTACCCTGAATTGTGGTGTGGGCGGTGGAAGCGGCGCACCGGTCATCAGTGATATTGTATTAAAATAACCTTTCTGTTATAAACGAAAAAACCAACAATTTTGCCATAGTATAGTAATATATAGACGGCATTCGCAATTTATCGGTTGCGGATGCCGTTTTGTTGTAATAAAATATAAGCGGGATATTTAACCGTGCAAATTAGAATATATTCAAAAGGAGAAAATAATGACAACAGGTATGATCACAATGGCGATGCTGGCGGTCAGCGCAGCGTTATGTGCAGTAGCGACGGTATCCTTTTACCGGTCAAATGTATTTAATATAATGGCATCATGAAAAGTATGATGGAACAGGATATCCGGATCATATGAAGGGAGAAGATATTTCTGAGGTTTCAAGGATCATTGCAGTTGCAGATGCTTACGATGCCATGACATCAAACCGCAGCTATCGGGATTGTCTGGATCAGAAAATTGTACGGGAAGAGATCGAAAGAGGGATTGGAAAGCAGTTTGATCCGCAGTTTGCAGAGATCATGCTTCGGATCATTGATGAGGATACAGACTATCAATTACATGAGTTTTAAGAAAGCATTCACGCCAATGTAAAGTGATTAGGAAAATGAGGTGTATATATGGAGATAAAAATTAAAGAATGGAACGTGAACTTTGGTTCTGATAAAGATGCAGAAATATGCAAATTTGCAAAAGAATACATTAATGATACGGATATTATTGTTTTTACAGAGGTTATTGATAATGATAGTATAAAAGATCTGTTGGATAAATTAGATTCAGAATATATAAAATATGCATCAAAAATTCGTGAGGTTAAGCAATATAATCAAATAGTAATTGCCGTAAAAACAGAATTAATATCATGTTCAAAAATACGTCAGGTTGATATTGATGAGAAGAAATGGGATATAAACAGTTTGCCTGATATTTGTCATTTAGAAATAATAACAAGTGAAGGCAAATTGAAAAATGTTATTGGAACTCGTGTGAGAATTGATGGTGGATCAAATGCAGATTATAAGGATCGCCGTGTACAGTTTGAAAATTTGGTCAGGTACATAGAAGAGTTAGAAAATGTAATTGTACTGGGAGATTTTAACAACGGAATGCTTAAAGCTGATTCCGATAAAGATTATGATAGTGTTAAGGATAAATATGAAAAAAGATGGGATAAGAAAAAAAAGAAGGACGTTGAAAATCCTCTAAGGTTTTATAATTTTCACTTAATGAAACACATTTTGGGAGAGAATTATATTTTAAAAGAAATAACAGGAGAAGAAAGTTCTTGGGGGCTATCTCTATATAATGATGTGTTATCATATGGTCTAATAAAAAATGACCAGATAATTACAAAAAATATATGCCTAAAGGACTCATATTACGATTGGGGATATGTGCGTGATAATGAATGGATGTATAAAGATATGCTTTATAACAATCGGTATAAAAGGGGAAATAAGATAGAACATGGCTATCCGGATCATGCGATATTAAATGCATTAATAGAGCTATAGAATGTCCTGAAGAGTTCTTATTCGTGTTCCTCACTTTCACTTGTGTTTGCTTTAGATTGTCTTAGTCTGGCAAAAGAAATCAGAGATTTTTAAATGACATATATTGTCCATGTAAACGATTATTATGACATTAAAACCGTATACTTATGAGAAAGGGCAAAATAACATGAAACAAAATGATACAGACTACATCTTAAATGAGATCAGAGAGGTTTTTCGGGGAGATTCCAGCGGGCACGACTACTGGCATTCTGTCCGTGTCTATCAGAATGCTCTGAAGATTGCGCAGGGGATGGAGTGTGATGAGGATGTGATCGCATTGGCAGCTCTGCTTCATGATGTGGATGATGCCAAGCTTTTTGATACGAAGGATCATGAAACGGCGAGAAGGATCATGAAGGGTGCCGGGGTGGACGAGGACACTATGGAGAGAGTGACGGATATCATAGGAAAGATATCCTATAAAGGAAGGGATTCTGTGGTGCCGGATTCCATAGAAGGAAAGATCGTGCAGGATGCAGATCGTCTGGACGCCCTGGGAGCTATTGGGATTGCGAGGACATTTGCATATGGTGGGAGCCGTGGGAGAGATATATATGACCCGGAGCTGGAACCGCAGGAGGAGCTTGATGAAGGCGCATATCTGGAAGGGAACAGTCCGTCGGTCAACCACTTCTATGAAAAGCTGTTTCGTTTAAAGGACATGATGAACACAGAGACGGGCAGACGCATCGCGGCACAACGGGATGCATTTATGCATCAATATCTGGAGCAATTTATGAATGAATGGGGAGGGATAAAGGTGGAAGATCAAAAAAGCAGAAAAAATAATAAGAAAATAAAGCTGATCAAGAGAGACGGTGATACGCTCTATTATTCTCATAACTGGGTAAGGAAGCTGATCCGGGTCGCTGCCAACAGAGTGTTGGTGGAAATGTCCGATGACTATATCAAGAAATTGGAATATCAGTTTGGTGATGAGTTGGAAAAGTTACATAAAAAGATCGTGCCATATGAGGAGTGGCGTCAGTGTATGACAACGGCGCTGGCACAGGAGCCGGAGGTGCTGCAGGCATTTCTGGCGGCGCACAAGGAGGAAAGCGCAGATTATTTTGAAGAAATCTGTGATGAAATGAACAAGATCGTTATGGATGGGGATCGAAGCAACGGAAGTGTTGACAGCAGTCTGACCTCCAGTAAACGGGCTTTGATCGTGGATGCGCTAGAAAAGATCACATACAAAAATTATCATTTGTCCGAAGAACAGAAAAAGGCCTTTGAGGAGGGATTTATTTATATTCATGACATGGGGCACCGAAGAGATTCCATCAATTGCTGCCTTTTTGATATGGCGGCTGTTTTAGAGGGTGGATTTGAGATGGGAGAAATGTGGTATGATGAGCCGGCTTCTCTGAAGGAAGCCTTTGATGTCATTGCAAGTGTATCACTCAATGCAGCAGCGCAGATATATGGCGGGTTTACAATACCCCAGATTGATGAGCTGCTTTCAAAATATGCGGACAAAAGTTACAAGCTTTATATGGCGGAATATACGGAAGCCGGAGTGGATGAAAAAACAGCAGACCGGCTTGCCGAGGCCAATATCAAAAAGGATATGGAATTTGGCTTTTACTGCCTGGAGGAAAAGTTTAATTCCATCATTTCTCCAAGGGGAGATTATCCGTTTATCACGATTTCCTTTGGCCTTGGCAGAGATGAATATTCCCAGATGGCATCCCAGGCGGCTCTCGAGGTGCGCCAGAGAGGTCATGGCAGAAAGGACTTTAAAAAGCCGGTCCTGTTTCCGAAGCTGGTATTTTTGTTTGATAAAGACCTTCATTCCAAGGGCAAGGAGATGTATTCTTTATTTCAGACAGCAATCTGCTGCTCCGGCAAGGTAATGTATCCGGAATATCTGAGTCTGACCGGAGAAAGCGGCATTGTTTCGGAAGTTTACAAAAAGTACAAAAAAGCCATCAGTCCTATGTGCTGCAGAGCGTTTCTGACAAAGTGGTTTGAAAGAGGAGGAGCAGAGCCGGCAGATGAAGATGACGAGCCGGTATTCACCGGAAGGTTTAACTTTGGCGTTGTGTCACTCAATCTGCCTATGATCCTTCAGCAGAGTCGGGAAGAAAAAAGGGATTTCTTCGAAACACTGGATTATTATTTGGAGCTGTCAAGACAGATTCATAAAAGTACATACCGCTTTTTGAGCAAAAAGAAGGCGTATACCAATCCCCTGGCATTTATGGAGGGTGGCTTGTATGGAGGTCATCTGAAACGTGATGACACGATCGAACCGTTATTGGAAAGTGCAACGGCATCCTATGGATTTACCGCATTAAATGAGCTGCAAAGGCTATTTAATGGCAGATCTCTGGTGGAGGATGGCGCATTTGCCCTGGAGGTACTTCGTTATATAAATAAAAAGGTGGAAGAATTCAGCGGAGAGGATCACATACAGTATTCGGTATACGGTACTCCGGCCGAAAGTCTTTGCGGCAGACAGGTGAAGAAATTCCGGGAGAAATATGGTGTGATCAAAAATGTCAGTGACCGGGATTTCTTTTCCAATTCCTTTCATTGTCATGTCTCAGAGGATATCAGCCCGATTGAAAAACAGGACTATGAAGCAAGATTCTGGGATCTGGCCAATGGAGGAAAGATACAGTATATCCGATTTACGACATCTCACAACATAGAGGCACTGGAGGATATCGTTCTCCATGCAATGGATCTGGGACTGTATGAGGGGATCAACATTTCTCTGGCATATTGCAATCATTGCGGCTATGAGTGGTCCAATAATGGGACAGATCGTCCGTCGGTCTGCCCAAAATGTCAATCTGCAGAAATGACGATGATCGAGAGGATGTGTGGCTATATCGCATTTACGAAGGTTCATGGACAGACCAGATTAAACGATGCCAAGATGGCGGAGATCAAGGAACGGATCTGTATGTAACGTGATTAAATAAAAGGAGCTTCCTGTATTTGAGCATGTGTGGGAGGCTCTTTTTGTTGTACAAAAAGAGTGAAATAAATATTTATATAATAATTTCAGACAGAGAAAAAGGAGTGTGATCATATGTATAAACCGGGAAGACCAAGCAAATACAATCCATTCACAGAACAGGGGAAGAAACCGCCGAAAAAACCGGGGGAATACAGAATACGAGATAAGGAGGGAAGGATTACTTATGTTGGTGAAACCAACGATCTTAACCGGCGTATGCACCAGCATGCGTACAACGGGAAACTGTCCGGTGGCAGGAATGAAGGCGGCACCTTTGAGTGGAAGGTGGCAGATGGCAGAACATCTTCAAAGACCAGGCGGGAGCATGAAAGGAAGAAGATCAAACAGCATCATCCGGAGATGAACGGCTCCCGGGGAGGAGAAGGCCGGATCGCAAAGCGCAGAGGGGCATGAGAGGGCTAGTGCCCTCTTTTCCCTTTTGTGGTAATATTTGAATTTTTCTGTAATCTCTGTATAATAGAAAAAATAGTACGTAAGGTATCGAAGGTGCCTTGCGTTTTTATGGAGCAAAGGAGACCGAGATATGATAAGAGTAGCATTTGTATGCTGGGGAAATATCTGCAGATCGACCCTGAGTGAGAGCGTATTCACATACAAGGTAAAGGAGCTTGGACTGGAGGATCAGTTTGTGATCGACAGCTTTGCCACCAGTACAGAGGAAATCGGTAATCCCCCTCACAGAGGAACCGTGAATAAGCTCAGAGAGGTGGGGATCCCTCTGGTACCCCACCGGGCGAAGCAGATTTCCTTTGCGGATTATGACGACTTTGACTACATCATTGGAATGGATGAGCTCAATATGAAGTATCTGCACCGCATGCTGCATGGCGATCCGGAGGGGAAAGTCTGTAAATTTTTATCTTTTGCCGGTTCCGGGCGGGATATTGCAGATCCGTGGTATACCGGCAATTTTGATGCAACCTATGATGATGTGCTGGAGGGCTGTGAGGGATTTCTTGCGTATTTACGGCAAAAGGGTGAGCTTTAACGGTAAAAAGAGAGGAAGGGAAGTACCTTCCTTCTTGTTTTCCGCCTGTGAATAGTATATAATGTAATTTACATAAAAGACGGAGGAACCGAGCATGAAGGATAGGATTTACAAGAGATTTCAAGAGCTATACGGTGCGGGTGGCGAAATCGGTGTCTACTTTGCGCCGGGTCGTGTGAATCTGATCGGTGAACATACGGATTACAATGGCGGACATGTCTTTCCCTGTGCGTTGACGATCGGTACATACGGTGCCGTACGAAAGAGAAATGATCGCAAGCTTCGTTTCTATTCTATGAATTTCGAACATCTTCCTGTGATCGAGTCCGGTCTCGATGATCTGAAACCCCGTAGGAATGCCGGATGGACCAATTACCCCAAGGGAGTGATGTGGGCTCTGGAGGAGAAGGGTTATGAGCTTCCCTGTGGTGTTGATCTGATGCTGTATGGCAATATTCCCAATGGTTCCGGGCTTTCGTCCTCTGCGTCCATCGAGGTCCTGACCGGATATATGCTCAATGATCTGTTTGATCTGGGGATATCCAATCAGGAGCTGGCGCTGATCGGACAGTTTTCCGAGAACCGGTTCAACGGTGTCAATTGCGGCATTATGGATCAGTTTGCGATCGCCATGGGGCGGAGGGATCATGCCATTTTTCTGGATACGGCAGATCTTTCTTATGAGTATGCGCCCATCCGGCTTGAGGGAGCCAGGATCGTGATCTCCTGCAGCAACAAAAAGCGGGGCTTGGGAGATTCCAAGTACAATGAGCGGCGTGCAGAGTGTGAGAAAGCGTTGGAGGAGATCAAAAGGGAAATCCCGGTGGACAGTCTGGGTGCTCTGACGGAGGAACAGTTTGAAAAGGTCAAGGGAGCCGTGAAGGATCCGGTACGCCGGAAGCGCGCAAAGCATGCAGTATATGAGAATCAGCGTACGGTAAAGGCGGTTGAAGCGTTGAAGACCAATGATCTCAACCTGTTTGGAAAGCTGATGAATGAGTCCCATATCTCTCTCAGAGATGATTATGAGGTGACGGGAAAAGAGCTGGATACGCTGGTGGAGTCGGCGTGGAAGGTGAAAGGCGTTCTGGGTTCCCGTATGACAGGAGCCGGTTTTGGCGGCTGTACCGTAAGTATTGTGAAGGATGATGCCGTGGAGTATTTCATCCGGCAGGTCGGCAGATCGTACAAGAAAGCGATGGGCTACAAAGCGGATTTTTACGTAGTAGAGGTAGGAGACGGCCCGGTAAAGCTTTAGAGAAAAGAGATAGGATACGAAGGGGGTGTGTGGTATGGAGAGGATTACAGAGAATATAGCAGAGAATGGTTTTGAAATGCATAAGGAACAGTTTGCCAGACTGGCGGGGATGTCGGAATGTGGTATGATGATCACAAAGATGCAGGCTGAGCCGGAGATCATGTATGCCAATGATGGATTTTATAAGATGTTTCAGTATACCCCGAAGGAGTTTCAGGAATGTTTTGAAAACAGAGTCATGGGACCTGCCCTGCTGGAGGAAAAGCAGAGGATGAAGGCGCTGATGGCGCGTCAGGTCAGCATGGGGGGCAGCATACATCTGGAGTTTCGGGCAAAGCGCCGGGATGATTCCATTATATGGATCTCGTTTACTGCCAAGAGAGAGGCAAAGCCGGGGAGCATGATCTATTATTGCTCCTGTCTGGATATATCAGGATCCAAACGGCATCTGCAGGATGTCTACAATGCCAAAAGAGAGTTGGATCTGATCGCCAACAGTATACCGGGAGGTGTGCTTAAGGTACGGTTGAACGATTTCAAGATCCTTTATGCCAATGACGGATTTTTCAGGCTGGCGGGATATAGCCGGTCGGAGTACAGCATGGAGTTTCATAATGATACGTCAGAGCTTGTGTATCCGGAGGATCTGGATATGGTTACAAGGACCATCCGTCAGGCTATTGAGAACAGAGGACCTCTGGCGATGGAGTATCGCATCATGGCCAAGAGCGGGGAGATCCGCTGGTCCTATATCAACGGAACGCAGATTGATAATGACAACGGACAGCCGGTTTATCTTTGCGTAATCGTGGATATTACAGCCAGAAAGCAGGCGGAATCGGAGCTGGCGGACAATAATCACCGTTCCAACGTGGTGACAAGGATGCTTCGGGAAACGATCTGGACATATGATCTGGAGCAGCATGTGCTCCGGCGGGATGGAGATCTGGGGGAGACCTACTCTCCGGAGACGATCCTGGAGGGGCAGTTTACCGATGACAATATCCGTGCCATCATTCACCCGGAGGATGTGGACAAGTTCATAAAAATGCGGGAGTATTGGGAGGATCATATCGGAGAATATGTAGACGAATTTCGTGTGGTCAACCGCAATGGCGCATATCATAAAGTGCAGATCAATACCTGTACCGAAAAGAAAAAAGACGGAGGAACCGTTGTTTATGGCCTGACGAGGCTTCTTTCGGACAGTGAGCAGAGTGCGGTGAAGGCAGAGCAGGTCAAAAATTCCGAGCTGGAGATCACCCAGCTGGCAGGAAAGCTCAAAAAGATTGCAGCGTCAGCCAGAGCCAAGACGGAGGATACCATTACGGGACTTCTTCCGTATGCTTCTTTCTTGCGGAAAGCGGAGAAGATTCTGGCATCCCGCAGAGAGGATTCCCATTATGCACTGATCTGCGCAGATATCAATGAATTTCAGAGCTTTAGCCATCATTATGGCTTTTATGTAAGCAACCGTATCCTCAAGGCATTTTCCGATGTTCTGTTAAATCATTTGACAAAGGACGGAATGTGTGCGAGAGTAGATGGGGATTACTTTGTAGTGCTTTTCCAGTATGACACCCACAAGGAGCTGGTCAATGCCATGTCTGCCGTGGTACGCCATCAACAGGAGGTTGAGGCGGAGGAGGACAATATTGACTTTGGCTCGACGGTAGGTGTATATCTGATCCAGCAGGAGGATCAGGAGCTTCTGGAGATGCTGGAGAAGGCTGATCTGGCCAGGAGAAGCATCAAGGGACTTCGTGGTAATCACTATGCGATCTATACAGAGGATATGGATGAGCAGCTTTCCAGGGAGGATGAGATCGTTGGACAGATCCGGCGGGCGATGGATGATCACAACGTAGAGATCAGCTATCTTCCAAGGATCAAGGGAGATAAGGAGCACGTTATCGGCTGTAAAGCGATTCCGAGGATTCTCATGAAGGACGGTCAGTATTTTGAGTATACACAGATCATGCATCTGATGGAGCGGGGATCCCAGCTGGAGGAGTTCAGCTTTTATCTGCTGCAGGAGGTGGCAGACAATATCGGTGCATGGAAGGCAAAGGGTAACAAGGTCATTCCGGTTTCGCTGGAAATGACGGCAAGTCAGTTATCCACAAGACATGCTGTGGAGCGTATACACAATATCGTTGTGGAGCAGAATAAACTTGAGCCGGCGGATTTCATATTTGAGATTCCGGAGCGTTTCTTTGCGGATGCCACAACGGCATTTGAGGTGGCGATACGCAATCTGACCAATCTGGGATATCAGGTAGTGATCAGCCGGTTTGGAGCAGATCATACCGCAGTCAATTCCATGCGTCGTCTGCCTGTGACAGGCATTAAGTTCCATGGAGAATATTTCAGTGAGCACATGATCAATGAAAAGGATACCGTGATCTTCTGCAAGACCGTGGAGATGGCAAAGGAGATGGGACTCACCGTTACCTGTGGAGGTATTCATACCAGACTTCAGGAGGAGTATGCAAAAAAGATTGGATGCGATGTATTTGAGGGTGTCATATATTATGGTGCCATGAAAAATGTTGTATTTGAAAAATGCTTTTTGAGCGAATAAATCATAAAGGAGAAAAGACATGTTAGACTTGAAATTTGTCAGAGAAAATTCTGACATCGTAAAACAGAACATCAAAAATAAGTTCCAGGATGAGAAGCTTCCGTTGGTGGATGAGGTGATCGCTCTGGATGCAGAGGCGAGAAAGACACAGCAGGAGGCTGATGAGCTTCGCGCCCGCCGCAAAAAGATCTCCAAGGAGATCGGTGGTCTGATGGCACAGGGCAAAAAGGATGAGGCAGAGCAGAGAAAGGCAGAGGTTGCCGAGATCGCCCCTCGTCTGGAGGAGCTGCAGGCAAAGGAGCCGGAGCTTGCGGAGAAGATCCGGAAGATCATGATGGTCATTCCAAACATTATCGATCCAAGTGTGCCGATCGGTAAGGATGACAGTGAAAATGTCGAGATTGAAAAGTTTGGTGATCCGGTGGTTCCTGATTTCGAGGTGCCTTATCATACAGAGATCATGGAGCGTTTTGATGGTATTGATCTGGATGCAGCAGGTAAGGTAGCAGGTAATGGTTTCTATTATCTGATGGGAGATATTGCCAGACTTCATTCTGCAGTGATCTCCTATGCGAGAGATTTCATGATCGACCGTGGGTTTACCTACTGTGTACCTCCATTTATGATCCGAAGCAATGTGGTAACGGGTGTTATGAGCTTTGCTGAGATGGATGCCATGATGTACAAGATCGAGGGCGAGGATCTTTATCTGATCGGTACCAGTGAGCATTCCATGATCGGTAAGTTTATTGATACGATCCTTGAGGAGAAGTCACTTCCACGTACTCTGACAAGTTATTCTCCATGCTTCCGTAAAGAGAAGGGAGCACATGGTATCGAGGAGAGAGGTGTTTACCGTATCCATCAGTTCGAAAAGCAGGAGATGATCGTTGTCTGCAAGCCGGAGGAGAGCAAGACATGGTTTGACAAGCTGTGGCAGAATACCGTAGATCTGTTCCGTACACTGGATATCCCGGTTCGTACCTTGGAGTGCTGCTCCGGAGATCTGGCAGATCTCAAGGTGAAGTCCATTGATGTTGAGGCATGGTCTCCACGTCAGAAGAAATACTTCGAGGTCGGAAGCTGTTCCAACCTTGGCGATGCACAGGCACGCCGCTTAAAGATCCGTGTGAAGGGTGAGGACGGCAGCAAATATTTTGCACATACACTGAACAACACCGTAGTTGCACCGCCTCGTATGCTGATCGCATTTCTGGAGAATAATCTGCAGGAGGACGGCAGCGTAAGGATTCCGGAAGCGCTGAGACCATATATGGGTGGAATGGAAGCCATCACCGTAAAGAAATAATTTAGAGGGATCTGTGGTGCGGTCTTAGCAGAAAGATCATATCATCGCAAAATATAGTAAATAATAAAACCGGCATGGACGGCAGATATATGGGAAAATATCTGCAATCCATGCCGGTTTTTTCTTCTTTATTCCGAATCTTCTCCGGAATCGGTATCTTCTTCCGTGGCGGAGTCTGATCCTTTTTCATCCTTACGCCGGAACAAAGGAACCAGAAAACTTCCCAGGATCGTAAAGATAATATAGCATGCAGCGGCAATAATGATAATGCGCTTGAACCATTTCAGATGAGCCGTTGTGATGTGATATTCTTTTGTCAGATTGTGGGTAACCTTTGCCTGGATCTTGCCCTTTGGAATCGGACCGATCTCCCGGCTGTCGGTGGAGTCATTCCGGTTGTCTCCCATAACAAAATACTCATCTTCCGCCAGAGTAATGGACAGATCTTCTGTGATCATCGGTTCTGCAATATAATCTTCTTTTAATGCCTTGCCGTTGACATATACCGTGTTATCGCGGATCTCGACCTTGTCTCCCGGCAGACCGATGCAGCGTTTTACGATCCGTTCTGACAGCACATCGCTGTATATGATCAGGATATCGCCGGCCTTGATGTCGGCATTTTTTTCGCCTACAAGCAGATCTCCGTGGGAATAGGTATGATCCATGCTGTGGCCGTCTACAGTAAAAAGCGGCATCTGCCGGATAAAGATGATCAGGGCGATCACAGCCAGCAGAAAGAGAAATTGAAGTGTATCCGCAAGAGAAAAATGTTTCTCTTTTTTGTTTTTATTGTCGGTTTCCGCAGAGGAAAGCTTCTCTCCGGAAATGTTATCTGGTTCGTTCATGCTTGTATGATCCTTTCGTTGATAATGCATTCATCTTATCACATCCCTTTCGTAATGTAAAATAAGACCGAGGTTCCAGCTCAAAGTTCAGAGAAATATTAGAAATCGTTTAGAAAAATCAAAAGCATTCCCAGACATCTCCCATTAAACTTATAAGTAACTCAAGCAAAAATAGGAGATGATATAAAATGAAAAGACAGTACAGGAGAAAAAAAAGAAAATGGCTCCTAGGAATCATTCTGGTTCTGGTGGGGGGGCGTTTTTTGACGACAAATTATTATATGGGGAATATATCCCGGAGCATAGATCAGTTTCGTCAGAGCCTGTCGTCTCTGGGACAGGATGATTTCTGGAAAGATAAAGAAGGACAATACCCGGAGCAGTTGATCGAACTGGCCAAAAAGAATCCGGAGACGAGACAGTTTGTGAAGGATTATCCCAAACAGGCAGGAAAAGCACAGAAGATTCGTCTGACCTCCTCTGATCTGGGGGGCAATCAGGAAAGTGGTGTGCCATTGTTTCTGCAGTGGGATGAACGATGGGGATACCGGAAATACGGCAATGATTTTATGGCATTGACGGGGTGTGGTCCCACCTGTCTTGCGATGGTGGCATGCCATACCTTTCAGAATGACAAATGGAATCCATGGAAGGTGGCAAAGTTGGCGCAAAAGAATGGATTTTATGTAAAAGGACAAGGATCAGCATGGTCTTTGATGACAGACGGGGCGGCACTGCTGGGACTTAGTGGGACAGAAATGTCCTGCGATGAAGATGTGATCCGGCGGACCCTTCAGGAGGGAAATGTGATCATTTGTGCCATGCGGCCGGGAGATTTTACCACAGCAGGACATTTTCTGGTTCTGTCGGGAATGAAAGATGACCAGCAGGTGATTATCAATGATCCCAACAGCCGCAAAAACAGTGAAAAAGTATGGAAGCTGTCACAGGTGGTGCCGCAGATCAAGAATTTGTGGAAATATTAGGGCAAATTGTATGGTAGAAATATTAGGCAGGATTGCAAGAGGAAATATTAGAAAAATGGGTGTTGACTTATATTTTGAAATGTGCTAAAATATTTTCGGTTTGTGAAGCAAGCCATACTGCCGTAGACAGTAGGTGCCGATAGCTCGGCGTAAGGAGACCGCCTACCGAGGAAGGATGTAA
Organism: uncultured Lachnospiraceae bacterium; assembly: GCA_934338765.1. Taxonomy (GTDB): domain Bacteria; phylum Bacillota; class Clostridia; order Lachnospirales; family Lachnospiraceae; genus Jutongia. The sequence continues at coordinate 13,623 of CAKRHL010000038.1, forward strand.
TTATTTTGATGATTTCACCTCTCTGTGTTTACGCAGGGAGGTTTTCTGATGTATTAGGAAAGTGCTCGGAACGTAGTGTGATGCCAATGAGAATTGCGAAGCAATTCTTGGAGGGCAAAACGCTGGTTTTGCCCTTTCTTATTTTGAAGTAAGACTTCCCAGGCAGGAAAAAATATGGGACTGCCCAGGAAAGGAGATATCTTATGGCAAAGGTTGAATTAAAACAGCCAATCGTTGATGAAATCAAGGCGAAGATTGACGGCGCTGCTACTATAGTTCTCGTTGATTATCGTGGACTGACTGTAGAACAGGACACAAAACTTCGTAAGGGATTGAGAGAGGCAGGATGCGAGTACAAGGTATACAAGAATACACTCATGAAGCGTGCATTCGAGGGTACTGATTTCGCACAGCTGGATGATCTTTTAGATGGACCATCTGCTATCGCAATTTCTAAGGAAGATGCAACAGCGCCTATCCGCGTTCTGAATAACGTTGCGAAAGAGGCTGAGGCTTTGGAATTCAAGGGAGCTGTCGTTGAGGGAACATTCTATGATGTTGACGGTGTTAAGTCACTGGCAAGCATTCCATCAAGAGACGAGCTTATTTCCAAGCTGCTTGGTTCTTTGCAGTCACCTATTACCAATCTTGCTCGTGTGCTTAATCAGATCGCAGAGCAGGGCGAAGGTGCAGCAGAGGCTTAAATTTTATTAAGAAAACAAAAACGAAAAGAAAATAATACGGAGGTTATAGAAATGACTACACAGGAATTTATTGATGCTATCAAGGGCATGACAGTGTTAGAGCTGAACGATTTAGTTAAGGCATGTGAGGAAGAGTTTGGTGTATCTGCAGCAGCAGGCGTTGTTGTAGCAGCAGCAGGCGGAGATGCAGCAGGCGCAGCAGAGAAGGACGAGTTCGATGTTGAGCTTACAGAAGTTGGTGCAAACAAGGTTAAGGTTATCAAGGTTGTTCGTGAGGTAACTGGTCTTGGACTTAAGGAAGCTAAGGAAGTTGTAGATGGCGCTCCTAAGGTTCTTAAAGAGGGTGCTTCTAAGGACGAGGCTAACGAGATCAAAGAGAAGCTCGAGGCTGAGGGTGCTAAGGTTAC
>CAKRHL010000039.1 GCA_934338765.1 uncultured Lachnospiraceae bacterium
CATAAAATCAACAAAATTTCGATAAGTTGGCTTAATTATAGCAGAAAGCAGGAGATTTTGTTAAAAAATCTCCTGCATAATCAATAAAATTTAAAAGCCCGTGGAATTTACTCTTGCACTGGAATTTACTTTTTCAAATCAACATTAAGATATCTCCATCAATAATAAACAAAATATCACATAATAAAACTAATGCTTCCTTTAATTCTAACAAAGAGACAAAAAGCCCCCTCCAGGAATCATTCTCCCGGAGAGGGCTTCATTATTTCTATGCTATTGCATTACCAATCTGGCGATTGCTCTACTTGTCAGCGATTGCTGCCTGTGCTGCTGCAAGACGTGCGATTGGCACACGGAATGGAGAACATGATACGTAATCCAGACCAATCTTGTGGCAGAACTCAACAGATGAAGGATCTCCACCGTGCTCACCACAGATACCGCAGTGAAGTGAAGGACGAACCTTCTTACCTTTCTCTACAGCCATCTCCATCAGCTGGCCAACACCAGTCTGGTCAAGCTTAGCAAATGGATCGCTCTCGTAGATCTTAGCATCATAGTAAGCATCCAGGAACTTACCGGCATCATCACGGGAGAAACCGAATGTCATCTGAGTCAGGTCGTTTGTACCGAAGCAGAAGAACTCAGCCTCTGTTGCAATCTGATCAGCGGTCAGTGCTGCACGAGGAATCTCGATCATAGTACCAACTTCGTACTTCATCTCAATACCTGCTGCTGCGATCTCAGCGTCAGCTGTTGCAACAACGACATCCTTAACATACTTAAGCTCTTTAACCTCACCAACGAGTGGGATCATGATCTCTGGCTCAACTGTCCAATCAGGATGTTTCTTCTTTACGTTGATTGCTGCACGGATAACAGCACTTGTCTGCATCTTAGCAATCTCAGGATATGTTACGGCAAGACGACATCCACGATGACCCATCATTGGGTTGAACTCGTGAAGTGAGTTGATGATGGCCTTGATCTCGTCTACGCTCTTGCCCTTAGCTTCTGCAAGCTTCTTGATATCAGCTTCCTCAGTAGGAACGAACTCATGAAGTGGAGGATCCAGGAAACGGATGGTAACTGGGTTACCCTCGAGTGCCTCATAAAGAGCCTCGAAATCTCCCTGCTGATATGGAAGGATCTTAGCAAGTGCTTCTTCTCTCTCTTCTACTGTATCAGAACAGATCATCTCACGGAAAGCAGCGATTCTGTCTTCCTCGAAGAACATATGCTCTGTACGGCAAAGACCGATTCCCTCTGCACCAAGCTCACGAGCTTTCTTAGCATCTGCAGGTGTATCAGCGTTTGTACGAACTTTAAGCTTTCTATACTTGTCAGCCCAAGCCATTACACGGCCGAACTCACCAGCGATCGTAGCATCAACAGTTGGGATAAGACCATCATAGATGTTACCTGTTGTACCATCGATAGAGATCTCAGAACCCTCTGTATAAGTCTTACCTGCGAGCTCGAACTTCTTGTTCTCCTCGTCCATAACAATGTCGCCACAACCGGATACACAGCATGTACCCATACCACGGGCAACTACGGCTGCATGTGATGTCATACCACCACGAACAGTCAGGATACCCTGTGCACTCTTCATACCTGTGATATCCTCCGGAGAAGTCTCAAGACGAACAAGTACAACCTTCTCACCGCGCTCAGCCCACTCTACAGCGTCCTCTGCTGTAAATACGACCTTACCGCAAGCAGCTCCCGGAGAAGCACCAAGACCCTTTCCGATCGGAGTAGCTTTCTTAAGCTCAGCAGCATCGAACTGTGGATGAAGAAGTGTATCCAGGTTACGAGGATCGATCATTGCTACTGCTTCTTCCTCTGTCTTATGTCCCTCATCTACAAGGTCACAAGCGATCTTTAATGCAGCCGGAGCTGTTCTCTTACCGTTACGGCACTGGAGCATGTACAGCTTCTTGTTCTCAACGGTAAACTCCATATCCTGCATATCATGGTAGTGATTCTCAAGAGTATCACAAACCTTAACGAACTCAGCATATGCCTCTGGGAACTCCTGCTCCATCTGAGCGATTGGCATTGGTGTACGAACACCGGCTACTACGTCCTCGCCCTGTGCGTTGATCAGGAACTCACCCATCAGCTTGTTCTCACCTGTTGCAGGGTCACGGGTAAATGCAACACCTGTACCGGACTCATTGTTCAGGTTACCAAATACCATAGGCATTACGTTAACTGCTGTACCCCATGAATAAGGGATATCATTGTCACGACGATATACGTTTGCACGAGGGTTGTCCCATGAACGGAATACAGCCTCTACAGCCAGCTTCATCTGCTCTACAGGATCAGATGGGAAGTCTGTACCTAACTGGTTCTTGTACTCAGCCTTGAACTGCTCTGCCAGAGTCTTAAGATCCTGAGCGGTCAGATCAACATCATACTTAACACCCTTCTCCTCTTTCATCTTGTCGATGAGCTGCTCGAAATACTTCTTACCAACTTCCATAACGACATCAGAGAACATCTGGATGAAACGTCTGTATGAATCGTATACGAAACGCTCGAATGTTGGATCCGGATTACCCTTGATCATAGTAGCTACTACGTCATCGTTAAGACCAAGGTTCAGGATTGTATCCATCATACCAGGCATAGAAGCGCGGGCACCGGAACGAACAGAAACGAGAAGTGGATTCTCAGAGTCACCGAACTTCTTGCCGTTGATCTCCTCCATCTTCTTTACGCCGTCCATGATCTGAGCCATAATCTCGTCATTGATCTGACGACCATCCTCATAATACTGTGTACAAGCCTCTGTAGTTACTGTAAAACCCTGTGGTACAGGAAGACCGATGTTGGTCATCTCTGCAAGGTTAGCACCCTTACCACCGAGTAAGTTACGCATGGTCATGTCGCCTTCGCTAAACATATACACCCATTTGTTTGCCATTGTAAAGTTACCTCCTATATTAATAATTGTAATGTTGATATCGACAGACGGACGCACTACGCCCACGGACTGCCACATCGCTGTTTCTAGTATAACACACTCCTCCCACGTATGAAAAGAGTTTTTTGACATTTTTTATACGGGAATCATTTCTACCGGTCATCTTCCTCGTCAAAATCGGTATCATCTCCCATGAATTCACGGTTTGTCACACGTTTTTTATCACGATTTTCCTCTACCAGCCCGGATAACTGCTCTTTAACCTCTCTCGGCTTCTTGATATTTTTTATCTCGAAGTCTTTCATGCTTTTATCCGCAGAGGAAACATGAATGGTTCCGATCCCGAAAATCTTCTGGGACAGGGTCTGGCTCAGAGACAGATCCATAATACGATACAGACGCACCTCGTCCTCAACCGTCTTTAACAGACCGGTCGTGATAAAAAGTCTGTCGTCTGTCAGGGCATACTTGGTAAATGTCCATGGTAAACCAAGCGCATTTCTTTTTCGTTCTTTCCAGATAAAATTTGTTTCCATATCATCCTCCGTTCTACACATCATGTGATTTCAATTTACTTTGTATTTCCTTTTACAAATCTCCACCGGCAGATCTTAAGATCTCCCTGACAGCGGAGCCGCAGGGTTACAGGTTCTTTCGATGTTTCCAGACCCTCGACCGGTATCAGAAGCTGGCGGAATATTCTGCCATGAGGTGCGTTCTTTGCCGTCGCCGCTGCCGCCCATCCCGGATTATCTCCGGCACCGGACAGATCTTCAAAATCAGGCACAATATACGATACATTATGTATATCGTCAATAAAAACATCCACCGTACTCTCCGGCACGGCATCCGCATCCAGCACAAGGTATGCTGTCTCCTCCGGCAAGCGGACACGGTCATACTCCAGAACCAGACAGTCATCCAGCCGTTTCCCGGACTTCTCCTCTCTGGTCACCTCATTTATATTCTGCCACAAGCCGCCCACTTTTTCAAATAATTCTTCCGGGACATGTGCATCGGCTCTGTGTGCGACACTGTCATACCCCATATGTCCTTCCCACAAGTATCCGTTCCGTGAGCGGTCATAGTGATCTGCCGGCTGCCAGAGACCGCCGTCCCGGCATCCTCTCTCCTGCCCTTTCAATGTGGCCGTAACCACAACATCTATGTCAGCGGAGGAATGACCTGCCTGTATCTCATACATTCCCGGTTCCAGAAGCTTCTTTCTCTGAATCGTATCATAATACATCAGATCTTCAACCGGAATCCGGAATGAAACTGTCCGCTCTTCTCCCGCTTCCAGATCCTTTACTCTTTTAAATGCGATCAATGTCCGGATCGGGCGTTTTACGGCAGAATCCTTCTTGGTATAATAAATCTGAACCACCTCATCCTGCGGCGGAAGTGCATTTTCCACCTGTCCCATATTTCGTACAGTGCAGGTGACATCAATATATTTTTCATCTGCCGAAACCTTTGCTGTAAGTGCATCAATCTCTGTCGATGCATAAGTAAGGCCATAACCAAAAGGATACAGCACCTCTCCCTTAAAATACTGATATGTTCTTTCCTTCTGGATAATGTCATAATCATCCATATCCGGAAGCTGCTCCGTATCGCGGTACCAGGTCATATTCAACCGCCCGGCAGGTGCTTTTTTCCCAAACAGGATATCTGCCAGACCATTCCCCAGCTCCATACTGCCGCCTGCCATCGTAAGAATTGCCGGCAGATGCTGTTTCTCCCAGCCAATAGCATAAGGCACACTGGTAACAAGTGCTGCGATGACCCTGTGATTTTCCTGATATACCGCCTGCAGAACCTGTCTCTGATAAACCGGAAAGTCAATATTCTTTCGATCCACTTCCTCCTTACAGGTGATCATCGGATGTGCCCCGCCCACATAGATCACTGTATCTGCCTGAGCCGCTGCCTCGCGTGCTGCTTGGATGCCATCCTTTACCAGAACCGGACAAAGTGCGGGCAGTGTCCGGTATTTCTGACCTGTGACCGTCTCATAGATGCCGCCGCTTCGCTCCGCTTTAAAATCTTCTGCAAATACCTGATGTCCATGGACATCAGTGCAGCTTACGATCCGGCGCACCTCTCCATCCTCTGCAAAACCCTGACCATCCCGGACACGGATCCGGTTCTGCCCGTCCACATAAAGACCGCCGCCATTCCATGCCTTTAGCAGAAATTCTTCCCCGTTTTCCAGAATACTTTTGAAGTGACTGCCAACCGCCAGAGACATACCTTTTTCCTCGGACTCTTTTAAATCCGTAAGATTGACCTGGGCATGGAATGCCTCCTTGACAAACCATCCAAATGCCCTCTCAGAGCAAGCCTTAAAAATACCGCCACGATACACCTCATCCTCATCGCAGCCGTCCAGAGCTGTCAGATAACAACCATTGCTCTCCGCTTTTAATGTCAGCTGCTCCTTGTCCCATAAAACGGACTCGAAAATTTCCGCCTGCTCTTCTTCGACCAGACCAAGTGTCTCTCCATCCTCCAGCAGGCCCAGATATTTATCTCCACAGGCAATCTTAAGCTTTGGCACACCTGACTCAAAGAGTATATTCTCCTGATGAGAGACAGCATCCCGGATTCCCTGCAGTGGTGTTACGGCATACGGCGGTATTCCGGAATACCAGTCCAGAAACCATTCATCGGCGGATGGGCCGATCACTGCAATCTTATGGCCGGATGTCACTTGCTTCTGATCCAATGGCAACAGTTTCTGTCCGTCGATTTCATCATTCTTAAGCAGTACAATAGATTCTCCGGTCACCTGTCTCGCCAGCTTCTGAAACTCGGGAAGGTTCAGTCCGTAATCCGGGACAGTCTCCTGTGGATCAAATAATCCCAGACGGATCAGCGTACTAAAATGACACCGCAGAGCACGGTCAATGTCCGCCATGTTGATCATTCCCAGCTCATACGCCTCTCTCGCTCCCTCGATGACCGCATCAATATCATCCGTAAAGCAGTCGATTCCTGCCTTTAATCCCTCTGCAATGGTCTCCGTATGAGAACCAAAATAATGATGACAGTCTACCGTCTGTTTCATATCGCCGCCATCGCATACCACATGATGTACGCCCCATTGCTCCTTGGCAATCCTTTGTACTTCATGATTCAGGATCGCAGGCACACCGTTAATCTCATTGTAGGAGGTCATCATTGCCTCGGCACCGCCCTCCGTCACGGCACGGCGGAACGGCTCCAGATAATACTCCCGCTTATTTCGTGGATCAATGGAGGAGGATTTCCAGACACGTCCATCCTCCACATTGTTGGCATAAAAATGCTTTAATGTAGCTCCACAGCGTATCGTTTCTCCCTCTCCCCGCATTCCGCGAATATATGCGGATGCCATCTTCCCGGTAAGATAAGGATCCTCTCCATATGCCTCCTCGGTACGTCCCCAGCGGGGATCCCTTTCCATGTCAATGGTCGGAGCCCACAGACACAATCCGCCTCTTCGTCCATCCTTTTCAAAGACAGCTCTCGCCTCGGTACCTACTACTTCCCCTGCCTTACGGATCAGCTCCGGATCCCAGGTAGCACTCATGCCAACAGGACACGGAAAGATCGTGGTCGGCTGTGGCTCTCCTTTATCAAAGCTCTGGTCATGGCGCATCTGTAACCCGTGAGCCCCCTCACACCCCACAAAAAAGGATGGGATTCCCAGCCGCTCTATGGCCGGATTCCCCGTGCCAAGACAGGAGAATTTTTCTTGTATGGTAAGTTCATTTACCAGATAATCCAGTCTCTCTTCTATTGTTCTTTCCGGATCCCACAGGGGATTATTTTGATTTATATTCTTTTCTGACATACTCATGTTCCTTTCCCATCATTTTATCTCCGGATAGCGCAGCAGAACCCGGCAGCTTCCTGCCGGGTTCTGTAAATCTTTCCTGATCTTTCAGGCTTTTGTACTCATATAAAGTATAAGTCTGTGGCAGATAAACTTTGTCTGAATTTGAGCTATTATACCACACTTTTCTTCACAATATATGAATTATTTTTTAATTTTCATTGTTTTGTCAATACCTGCTTTGCTGCCAAACAACTTCTTATATGCCTTTAGTTTCTTGGCAGGTACTTTGAACACTGCTTTTTTCTGAATTCCCTTGAAAGCATTCTTTCCGACAGTTTTCAGCTTTGTGGATTTTACCACAATATTCTTCAGGGCTTTACAGCCGGAGAATGCATTGGCGCCGATCGATGTAATATTGGCACCTACCGTTACCTTTTTCAGCTTCTTGTTATTCTTAAACGCATTCTTCGCAATGGATGTTACCTTATAAGATACACCATTTACCTTAACCGTTGCCGGAATAGTCACAGATGCCTTTGTCTTGCTTGCAGGAGCTTTAAACTCTACTGTCTTTGTTTTGGTATTTGAGATCGTATAGGATGCATTTTTATTCTTTACGACATCACCCTTTGCTGCAACTGCTGTCTTTGTCGGAATCTGTGCCGGTGCTGATACAACCGGTGTTGTATTCTGCGGACTTGCTGTTGGAGCTGCCGGGCTCTGGCTTGGCGCTGCGCTTGGATCCTGTGCCGGGATCGGAACCGGAGTTCTTCTCGGTGGTACCGGCAGCGGAGTTACCTCAGGGAATGGCTCGTCAGATGCAAACAGCTCAATCTTTGTAAATACCGGCTTATTGGATGCAGAGATCCAAAAAATACTCTTTCCCTGTAACAGATCCTCGTCAATGGAGAAGATCTTGCCACTCCAGTTTTCTTCTGCGCTGATATTCGTTTCTTTGCCGTTGGTGCAATTTTCCAGTGCGCCCTTATTGGCTACCTGAAGTGCCTCATTTTCATCATACAGTCCGTTCTCCGGCGGATAAGCTTCCTTAAACTCCGCTGATGCAAGCTGCAATGCGGAGCTGTCAATATCATCATCTTCACAGGTAACCCGTACATATAAATGCTTGACATTCTTTAATGCCTCGGAATAAATAACGGCCCAATATCCATAACTGTTACAATGATAATACCAGTCATTTGTCCCATCATTGGATACTACTGTAAGCTTTGGCTCACAATATGTCTCATTGTTACCGCCGTTCTTTTTCCATTTTCCTTCCCATGTATAGACCGGAGTAACTACACTCTCATCAAGCAACTCTGTGTATAGTGGTTTACCGGTATTTACTTTTGCTTTTTTGCCGGTACCCTCTGCCCCTGTCATGTCAAGGATTGCCTGGGCAACATCGTCATAAGAGATAATGTTTTTCTGTCGGTTAAACCATCCGCCGTTATCCCACAGTACCGGAACCATGCCTTTTTCCAGTGCATACTGTCCCATCTCATAGATATAATTGGCGATACCGTCTGCGGCAGTTGTCTGAACACCATACTCACCGATAATCACGCCATAACCCTGCTGGGTAAACTTGCTCATCATATCAAGGTTGTCATGCATCTCCTTGATATCTTCATCGGTACCCCAGTCATACAGACGTGGTGCATCGCCCTCGCCCTGATGATACTCGCTTCCGCCACAATAGTTCCAAGGAGTATAATAATGAACGGATACGCTGAGCTTGCTGACACCGTTTTCCTTGATCGGATCTGTCGGCATTACAAATCTGTCATCACAGGTTCTCTCGATGTTGGTGCTGTAACCTGCGATCAGAAGATAACGCTTTTCATTGTTGCCTCCTGACTGGCGGACAATATTTACAAACTCCTGATTGATCTGATTCATGGTCTCATACTGCTCATCAACCGTTAAGACACCTGTCTTGTTGTTCGTGTCTCTCTTTACCCAGTTGTCGTTGAGACGGTCGCCCAGCTCTTCGTTGGCAGACTCAAAGATCAGACGATCAGAGTAATCTCTGTACCGGTTGCTGACCTGGGTCCAGATCTGCCGGAAACGGGCCCATGCCTGCTGGCGTACAGACTCATCTGCATCACCGAACTGTCCCCACCAGTCACCATCATAGTGAATATTTACGATGGCATACAATCCATCATTTAAGCAATAGTTGATGACCTCCTCAACACGCTGAAGATAGCCTTCATTGATCGTGTATGTCATCTTATCCTCAGAAATATCCATCAGGTTAGACCATGCTACCGGAATACGAATATTTCGAAAACCATATTTCTTCAGTGTATCAACGTTTTTCTGAGTCAGAGCAAGATTGTTGGCTGATGTCTCACAATATTCTACATCGACCTTGCTCTTCTCCTCGTCTGACATCTTACTGGTATCAATTGCCTGATCCAGAGAGTTTCCATAGTTCCATCCAAGACCCATTCTGCTCATATAAGCAGCAGAATCCATATTGTCTCTCATCACGCCATTGTCTTTTGTCTTAAATCCACTTGGCAATGTACGCTCTTCGCCAATATTGCTTGGCACTTCTTCTGTCGTTTCCTCTGCCTGAACAGTCTTCTTTACAGAGGCAATGCCGATCCCGCTTGCCGAGCTTACAACCATTGCCAATGAAAGAACTGAAGCCAGTATTTGCTTTGTAAATCTCCTCATTATAACATCCTTCCTTTAATTTTATGATATAAATCTGCATGTAGACAAAATCACTATGCCTACGGAAATATTTTATCATGTTTTTATACAATTTGCAACAATAACGCTCCTTATACACTCCTATAAACAGCAATTTTCCACAAAAGAAAAACGGTTAAAACCAACGTTTTGCCCTCCAAGAATTGCTTCACAATTCTCGTTGGCTTTGCATTAAGTTACGAGCATTTTCCTATTCCCTAAAAAAGAGGCATTTTATCCCATGATAAAATGCCTCTGATATAAGCTTTATTTATAATTATGCGTCGATATTTCCATCATCCTCTGTAGAAGTAGAATATACAAGCTCCCCGTCAGAAGAAGCGAAGTCCTTTGCAGACTCTTCTTCCACGATCACTTCTTTTTCCTTAGAACGGTCTTTCTTGTCGTCCTTTTTATCCTCTTCCTCAGACTTTGCTGCCTTGGCTGCACGAATTGCAGCAATCTCGCGCTCTGCCTCTTCATCGCAGTCAAGTTTTACGGAACGATATCTCTTCATACCGGTTCCAACAGGAATCAGCTTACCAATGATAACATTCTCCTTCAGACCTACCAGTGGATCGATCTTTCCCTTAATAGCAGCATCAGTCAGAACCTTTGTGGTCTCCTGGAAGGATGCAGCTGACATAAAGGAATTGGTTGCCAGTGCAGCCTTGGTAATACCAAGCATAACCTGACTTCCTTCCGGCGGCTCCTTGCCCTCCTTGGTAAGTGCCTCTACCGTGTCCTCATAATCAAGGGCATCGACCATAACACCCGGCAGATAATCAGAATCACCATTATTCTCGATACGGATCTTCTTGAGCATCTGACGAACGATAACCTCGATATGCTTATCGTTGATATCTACACCCTGCAGACGGTAAACACGCTGCACCTCACGGATCATGTAATCCTGTACGGCACGGACACCCTTGATCGCAAGGATATCATGTGGATTTACACTACCCTCTGTAAGCTCATCACCGGCTTCAAGCTCCTGTCCCTCAAGTACCTTGATACGGGAACCGTATGGGATCAGATATGCCTTGCTGTCGCCTGTCTCCTTGTTGGTAACAACAACCTCACGCTTCTTCTTGGTATCACGGATAGTTACAGTACCACCGAACTCAGCGATGATGGCAAGTCCCTTCGGCTTACGTGCCTCGAAAAGCTCCTCGACACGAGGAAGACCCTGTGTGATATCGTCACCGGCAACACCACCGGCATGGAATGTACGCATGGTCAGCTGTGTACCAGGCTCACCGATGGACTGTGCAGCGATAATACCAACAGCCTCACCAACCTGAACCGGCTCACCGGTTGCCATGTTGGCACCGTAACATTTTGCACAGACACCGATGTGTGACTTACAGGTCAGGATCGTACGGATCTTGACTCTTGCCTTAGAACCGGCATCCATGATCGCCTTTGTATTTACAATACGTGCGGCTCTCTTTGGTGTGATCATATGGTTTGCTTTTACGATCAGTTCACCATTGTCATCATACATATTCTCGCAGGCAAATCTACCTGTGATACGCTCTTCCAGAGACTCGATCAGCTCCTTGCCATCGGCAAACTCACCAATCTCCATACCCGGGATCTCATCACGTTCCACGCTGCAATCTACTTCACGGATGGAAAGCTCCTGAGATACATCGACCAGACGACGGGTCAGATATCCGGAATCGGCTGTACGAAGGGCTGTATCGGACAGACCCTTACGAGCACCATGAGCTGAAATGAAGTACTCCAATACGTCAAGACCTTCACGGAAGTTTGACTTGATCGGGAGCTCAATGGTACGACCTGATGTATCCGCCATCAATCCACGCATACCGGCAAGCTGCTTGATCTGCGCCTGAGAACCACGGGCACCGGAATCAGCCATCATGAAGATGTTGTTGTAACGATCCAGACCGGCCATCAGAGCCTTTGTCAGCTTATCATCGGCTGCGAACCATGTATTGACAACAGCCTTGTAACGCTCCTCCTCGGTCAGGAGACCACGGTGGAACTTACGTGTGATCGTCTCAACTGTCTTCTCCGCATCTGCCAGAATATCCTTCTTGGCTGCAGGCACGGTCATATCGGAAATGGATACGGTCATGGCTGCACGGGTAGAATACTTATAACCTAATGCTTTAATATGATCCATCGTCTCAGCAGTACCTGTAGCACCGTGTACATCGATACACTTCTCCAGAATCTGCTTTAACTGCTTCTTACCTACATGGAAGTCTACCTCCAGTGTCAGGAAATTGTCCGGATTGCTTCTGTCTACAAAGCCCAGATCCTGTGGAAGGATCTCGTTGAAGATGAAACGTCCCAAAGTAGACTCGATATTTTTGATCTCAACCTGTCCCTCTGCATTGACGCCGCTTCTGCGGACTGTAATGCGGGAGTGAAGTGTAACCACGCCATTCTCATAAGCTGTGATCGCCTCATTGACAGACTTGAAGAACTTGCCCTCGCCTTTTACACCAGGTCTTTCCTGTGTCAGATAGTAGATACCAAGTACCATATCCTGTGAAGGAACGGCAACCACACCACCATCGGACGGTTTCAGCAGGTTGTTTGGTGAAAGAAGAAGGAAACGGCACTCTGCCTGAGCCTCTACGGACAATGGCAGATGCACAGCCATCTGGTCACCATCGAAATCGGCGTTGAACGCGGTACATACCAGTGGATGGAGCTTGATCGCCTTACCCTCTACCAGTGTCGGCTCAAATGCCTGAATACCAAGACGGTGAAGTGTAGGGGCACGGTTCAGCATAACCGGATGCTCACGGATAACCTCCTCAAGCACATCCCATACCTCCGGCTGAAGCTTTTCAACCATCTTCTTGGCCTGCTTAATATTGTGTGCTGTTCCGTCTGTTACCAGCTCCTTCATAACGAAAGGCTTGAACAGCTCGATGGCCATCTCCTTCGGAAGGCCACACTGGTAGATCTTGAGCTCAGGACCTACGACGATAACGGAACGACCGGAATAGTCAACACGCTTACCTAACAGGTTCTGACGGAAACGTCCCTGCTTACCCTTTAACATATCAGACAGAGATTTGAGAGGTCTGTTTCCCGGACCTGTGACAGGACGACCACGACGGCCGTTGTCGATCAGGGCATCCACTGCCTCCTGGAGCATTCTCTTCTCATTGCGGACGATAATATCCGGTGCGCCCAGCTCCAGCAGTCTCTTCAGACGGTTATTTCTATTGATGATACGACGATAAAGATCGTTCATATCAGATGTTGCAAAACGGCCTCCATCCAGCTGTACCATAGGACGAAGATCCGGCGGAATTACCGGAATAACAGTAAGGATCATCCACTCCGGCTTGTTTCCTGAGCCACGGAATGCTTCGATCACTTCCAGTCTCTTGATGATGCGGGCACGCTTCTGGCCGGATGCATTTTTCAGCTCCTCCTTGAGGGTGTTGGACTCTTCCTCAAGGTCGATGCTCATCAAAAGCTCCATGATAGACTCTGCACCCATACCGGCACGGAATGCATTGCCATAGTTTGCTCTAGCCTCCTGATACTCTGCCTCAGACAGGATCTGCTTCTGCTGCAGACCAATACCGTCCTGAACCTCCAGTACGATATAAGATGCAAAGTAAAGGACCTTTTCCAGGTTCTTGGGAGACACATCAAGGATCAGACCCATACGGCTTGGGATACCCTTGAAATACCAGATATGTGATACCGGTGCTGCCAGCTCAATATGCCCCATACGCTCACGACGTACGCTCGCCTTTGTTACCTCAACACCACAACGGTCACAGACAACGCCTTTATAACGAATCTTTTTATATTTACCACAATGACACTCCCAGTCCTTGCTTGGTCCAAAGATCTTTTCACAGAACAGTCCGTCCTTTTCCGGCTTTAATGTTCTGTAGTTGATGGTCTCCGGCTTCTTTACCTCACCACGGGACCACTCTCTGATCTTTTCCGGAGATGCAAGACCAATCTTGATCGCATCATATGTGATATGCTTTTCTTCCTTTACAGTACTATCGATCATAGTAACCTCCATTCTTCCATATCCAGGTTGTGTAAATCCGAAGTTTCGTCTTATAACAGATCATCCGGCTCCTCTGATGCTTCAAAATCGCCAAAAATGTCGTCATTCTCTAACTCTTCTGCGGTTCCTTCCTTGAAACCAGCAGATTCAAAGGACTCTCCACTGCCAAATGCAAAATTGGCATCACCATCGATCAATGGCTTGATATCCTCATCATTATCCTCTTCTACACTCTCGGTCATCGGTACTTCATTTCCGTTCTCATCCAGAACAGTCACATCGAGAGCAAGTGCCTGCAGCTCTTTGAGGAGTACCTTAAATGACTCAGGAATACCAGGATCAGAAATGTTCTCTCCCTTGATGATCGCCTCATATGTCTTCACACGACCGACTACATCATCGGACTTCACAGTCAGGATTTCCTGAAGTGTGTATGCAGCACCATAAGCCTCCAGTGCCCATACCTCCATCTCACCGAAACGCTGTCCACCGAACTGTGCTTTACCACCCAGCGGCTGCTGTGTTACCAGTGAGTAAGGACCGGTAGAACGTGCATGGATCTTATCATCAACCAGATGATGCAGCTTCAGGTAGTGCATGAAACCAACGGTAACTTCACCATCGAAGTACTCACCCGTACGACCGTCACGGAGACGTACCTTACCATCACGGCGGATCGGTACACCCTTCCACTGCTGACGGTAATCTTTATTCTCTACCAGATAATCCATAACCTCCGGATCGAGAATGTCTTTATATTTATCAACAAAAGGAACAACGTCTGCCGGATAATCTACTCCATCCTCAGCAGCCTTTGCTTTTTCTGCCTCAAGCTCTGTCTGATCCAGCGGTGTATTGGCATAATCGTTCGCCAGTTCCAGAGTATCCATGATGTCATGCTCGTTTGCACCATCAAAGACAGGAGTCGCTACGTTAAAGCCAAGCACCTTGGCAGCCAGACTCAGATGAATCTCCAGGACCTGACCAATGTTCATACGGGAAGGCACACCCAGAGGGTTCAATACGATATCCAAAGGACGTCCGTTTGGAAGGAATGGCATATCCTCCACAGG
>CAKRHL010000040.1 GCA_934338765.1 uncultured Lachnospiraceae bacterium
TGATCGTAGATGGCAAAGAACTGACAGGAACAACTGTCGTACCTTATGAGAAGGGCAAGACAGAATACAATGTAACGGTTGTTATGGGCTAAGTTATAGCTTCCATAAAGTAATCTATATAATTATTATACAGATACCAAAGGGCTGCTGGTTCTATCAAAGAACCAGCAGCCCTTTTATTTTAAAATAAATTTTCAACAAAACGATAATATCAGCCTACCGTATCAAACACCGGAAGAGCGTCATACACCTCAGATAACGGCGTCCTCGCAAGCTCCTCCGGATCTCCCTCTTCCAGAGGCTGCGATCTTCTTTTGCCCTGCTTCTCCTCTTCCTCGGCTTCCTTTCTGGTATCCGGAAGACGACGGTAACGCGCCGTTTTACGAAACTCCTGATAAGCGTCCTGATAGGTTGCTATGATCGCATCCCGGTCGGGATCCTTCTCGGAAACATGACCAATGGCATCCTCCACCACTTCCCGGACCTCCTGCTTGGACTTGCATTTCTTCATCTGCTGCTCCAGCCATTGTCTCTTTTGCTCCATACGTCTTGCCTTCTGATATGCTCTTGGGTCATTTGCCCGCAGATATGCCATCTCCTGTGAACTCAGCTTTTTACCACTTTCAATCTTGGCAAGAATATTCTGGTGATACTTTTCCCGCTCCTGCTCTGACATTCCGGGCTCCGGATCCGAAAACCGGGTAAGCTGTTCCTTGATCACCTGATTTGCGTTAATACTTTCCTCTTTTTTTACAGATGCATTCATTCCATTTCCTCCATTCATTCTAACGACTGTTACTGATTCCGATTCCGGAATCATCTCTGGTGAATGCCATCCGTTGCCTTCCCGATATTTATATCGGCATTTTATTTTCTTTGATAAATCGTAAAATGATACTCCAGATCATAGTAGGTCTGTTCCTCGGAAATATGTGTCATCTCCCACTCCGGGTCCTCATCCAGATTTGGGAAATGTGTATCCGCCTCATAGGCATAATCAATCTTCGTAATGTACGCCTTATCACAGTAAGGAAGAAACTGACGGTAGATCTGTTCCCCCCCGATAATATAAATCTGCTCCTCCGGAAACTGACGTAATTCCTGCAGAGCCTCCTCCACGCTGTGTACGATCACTCCATCAGAATAATGATAATCCTCACGGTTCGTCAGGATAACATTTCTTCTTCCCTTCAAAGTGGTTCCCCCCGGGAGTCCCTCCATGGTCTTTCGTCCTCCCAGGATCACTCCTCCCATGGTCAGCTCCTGAAACTGCTTCTTGTCCTGAGGGATACTTACCAGAAGCTCCCCTTTATTTCCAATGGCCCAATTACTGTCCACTGCTGCGATCAACTGCATTACCATTCCTCCTGTTTCTTCTTTTCGACAAACAAATATTCATACTCTCCCGGAATCTCTGCCTTGATATAGATTCCTTCATTGCGGTAATCCTCTTTGAGAACCTTTCCGATACTCCGGACCTGATTGACCACGGATCCCTCTGCATAGGCAAATGTCTTTTCCACCACAAGCTTTCCTTCTCTCGCCACCTTGGACACCGTGCGAAGTAACTCATCGATCCCCTCACCGTTTTTTGCCGAAATACGCACAGTTTCATCCGCATTAAGATCCTTGAGTACCCCGGCATCCTCCCGCAGATCGATCTTATTAAATGCTGTGATCACCTTTTTGTCCCCTACCTCCAGCCGTCGCAGCGTCTCATATACCGTGTACATCTGCGCATCCATGTCAGGATTAGAGCAATCCACCACGTGCAGGATAATGTCTGCATATTTCGCCTCCTCCAGGGTACTGCGGAATGCCTGTATCAGATGATGAGGAAGCTTCCGGATAAATCCTACCGTATCCGTAAAAAGGAATTCTTCTCCCTCCTGCGTGGTCAGTTTTCTGGTGGTAGGATCCAGCGTGGCAAACAGCTTATCCTGAGAAAGCACCCCGGCTCCTGTGAGATAATTGAGCAAGGTAGACTTTCCTGCATTGGTATATCCCACGATAGCGATCACAGGAATCGGATTTTCCTGTCGTTTTTTGCGGGTCAGAGTCCTGGTTCTCGTCACCTGCTCCAGTTCCTTTTTCAACTGGGAAATCCGATTACGGATCAGACGCCTGTCCTGCTCCAGCTTCTGCTCTCCCGGTCCTCTGGTGCCAATACCGCCGCCAAGTCTGGATAATTCCGTCCTCTCTCCGATCAGATGGGAGGAACGGTAACGAAGCTGCGCCAGCTCCACCTGTAACTTACCTTCGTTGGTGGTAGCATGCTTTGCGAAAATATCAAGGATCATCACGGTCCGGTCAATCACCTTCACATCCAGAGCGTCTGATAGATTTCGAAGCTGTGCCGGACTCAGCTCATCATCACAGACCACCGTATCTGCATTGCACTGGCTTACCAGTGCTGCCACCTCTTCAATCTTTCCTTTGCCAATATAAGTGCCGGGATGCATCCGTTCTCTCTTTTGTATCACCATCCCCACGGTAACGGCTCCTGCTGTCTGACCAAGCTCCTCCAGCTCCTCCAGAGACTGCTTGGTATCATCGCCCTCGGCTGTCTCCACCCCTACCAGTATGATCCTTTCCTGACGCTGCTCTGTATCATATAACTTTTCTGCCATGATCCTGCTTCCTTTCCGTTTACCGGTATATTGTGAATTGGCTTTTCAAGAACTCCGTGTATAACATTCTCTATATTTCCTGCTATTGTCCTACATTTTCTTCCGTATCAGTATAAGAAGATGCTGTTTTATCAGGTGCCGCTGTGGCTGTAGCTGCATTGTCGGTCCTGCTCTGCTGCGCAGAAGATGCTGCCGGTGCTGCAGTAGCTTTTGTACTGCTCCGGGTACTGTCCGTCGATGAGGATACCGACGGTTCCGTCGTGGCAGATGTGCTATTATTGGAAATCGCAGGAGACTTTGTCACTTTCGCGTCAGCTGTTCCATCCGCTGCTGTACTCCCCGTACTGCTTCCTCCTGAGCTGTTATTGTTATCTCCATCTGCCGTGCTGTTTCCCTGATCCTTGCCGTTGCCGGACGCATCTGTCTCATCCCTGACGGTTCCGTTTCCCAAGGCAACCGCATTTCTGGTCTTTAAAAAACGAGACTCTCTTTTCATTGCCTGATCATCCGGATACTGTTTCAGATAATCCTGCGCAATGGTCAGTGCCTCTCCAAACATTCCCTGCCGCTCCATCAGAATCATCTGGTTTTTGCTTAATGTCTGCGCAGCCTCTCCCTTTGCAGATGCCCGCGCCTTGGACAAATACTCCTGGGCTGCATTGTAATCCTCCTCACCGATTGCCATGGCAGCCAGACAATTATATGCATTCTGCAGGCATTCTCCATGTCCCTTTGAAACAAACTTTGTTAAATACTTTTTCCCTTTTTCATTGTCCCCGGCAGACGTGTAAAGCAGTCCGAGATAATATGTGGCCTCCTTATCTCCCTTTTGATAGGCGGTATCCAAAAAATCCTGCGCCTGTCCTGCTGCATCTGCATCTCCAATCTCCTGATAAATTGCAGCCAGCCGGTAATATGCCTGCCAGTTTTCTTTGTTTTCATCTGCCGCTTTCCGATAAGCCTTTAATGCCTCCTCCTGCTCTCCAATTGCCTCCAGAACAACACCCTTGCTGCACCATATTCTATTATTCAAAGAAGGAGTATTTTTCAATTTCAAAGCCTTATCACACAGCTCCAATGCTTTGTCGTATTCCCTCAGATGGGCGTATGCAATGGCCTGTCCCAGATAAACCTGTTTATTGTTCACATTGGCTATGGTATTTTCTGTATCCTGATATGCTTTCTTAAACTGCTTTAATGCATTTTTATATTCTCCCTGCTCATTCAGATACATACCATAGGCAATATAATATTCCGCTCTTTCACTATTCTCTTTAACCGCCTTCTGCAAATACCTGCCGGCATCCTCATAATTTCCTGACTGCATTGCCTGTATCCCTTTTTGATATGATCTATTGGCAGCGCCACATCCTGTCATCAATACACTGCAGCCAAGTACCATGGCTGTCAGCCATACTTGTTTTTTCATAATGCTCCTCATTTCTGATATATTGTGATATCTCTGTTTTCATCTGGATTTTGGAGTTATTATAGCATAAAAAGAAAAAAAATGGAAACCCTTCCATCCACGGAAAGGATTCCATTTTTTCTCTCTCATGTCTGCACCGTACAGATACTTCTTTATCAGTCCTTGATATCTGCAATAATGCTCTTTAACTGCTTGCGTTCCTTAGCAGTAAATGTCTTCTTGTCAAACAGCTCAGAACAATACATCTCTAGACTGTCATCATCCCAAAACTCGACATCATCACGGATCATCTGTGTACGATAAGTATGCTTATCGATCAGAATACGATAATAAAAATATCTTCCGTCTCTGTACTGCTCAACGAATCCCTTACGGACTAATTTGCCAAGAAATGTTGAAACGGTCTGTGGCTTCCACTCCTTGCCATACTTGTCGTTGGCCAATGTCATAATATGTGATAATCTTGCTCCATCCCCTATATCCCATACGCATTTCATAGTGATCTTTTCACTTTCAGTTAATGGTTTTGCTCTCATAACGAAATATCCTCCTAGTATATCTGTTTAGTCCTCTCACCATCATGCATGGCATATTTTGCAATTTCTATTATAAGCTTTACATTTATAATGGTAACAAATCCACCTATGCAAATCAAGCCCTTTGCTAATATTTTTTTTTAACTTTCTTTGACCAAATTGTGAATGAAGTTACGATAAAATTCATAAAAACACATAACTCTTTTTATACAATCCGCCGTCAATTCTCTGTTATCAGATGCAGTAATTGTCTCCACTCCCCCTGCTCCACTCCAGCAGATCAGCCAGGGTGATGTGATCCAACACGCCATCAATAGCATCCTTCAATCTTTCCCATACTCTTAGAGTAACGCAATTTTCACTTCGATCACAAGTGTTCTCTTCTCCCTCCAGACACGCCACCGGCGCCATACTTCCCTCCGTAAGGCGAAGGATCATTCCAACAGTATACTCCTCCGGTTTACGGGTAAGCAGATATCCTCCCTGAGGTCCCCGGATGCTCCGTACAAAACCGGCCTTATTCAAAATCGATATGATCTGCTCCAAATATTTATCTGAAATCTCCTGTCTGGACGAAATATCCTTGATCCGTACCGGAGTACCATTGTCATGCTGTGCAATGTCAAGCATTAACCGCAATGCATATCTTCCCTTTGATGATATCTTCATATAAAACAATCACGTCCTTCCATGCATTTTATGCAACATATTTATTTATAACATTTTTATTATAACTCATATGAGAAGTTTTTTCCATAGTATTTATCTATGAATTGACGGATTAACACTTTAAATATCACTGCACCCAAAAAGGGAACTGCACGATCGTACAGTTCCCTTTTGGAAGGAAATTTATCCTTTTTAATGTATGACTTATTTTTGAAGCTTAGTCATTGACATCAGCACTTGATGACGGTGCAGCTGACTCGCTTGGTACCGGAGTATCTGTTACATCCGGTGCCTGAGATGGCTTAATGGTAGCTGTTGCGTCCGGTGTCTCTGATGGCTTAGCAGAATCTGTCGGATCCGGTGTCATGGTTGGTGCCGGAGTTACGATCTGCTGCATTGTGATAACAAGTTTTACCTCACCCTGTGCCTGTGGGGTATATGGATATCCGCCACGAACACCGGTAGGCTGAACCTTCACATAATATGTCTTATTGGCATCCAGTGTAACATTTCTCAGATATGCATATACTGTTGCATGATCCTCCTCGTCATCAGATGCATCGGAAGATGTGCCGGCAATGTACTGCATATTTGCATCGAACAGTGCCACCTCACATCCCTTGTTCACTGCATTGGAAACCTTAAAGTCATACTTTCCTGTTGCTGCCGGAGTGAAACTCCAGGTTACATCGTTTCCTCCTGTAGAGTTCAGAACTGACTCCAGTGCCAGAGGAGATGCCGCATAAGCAACAGCGCCTGTAATATCTGTTGCAACAGTATAGGTCAGATTTATATCCTTCTGATTATCCTGTGCAACTGCTACCGTACCAAGGGTACGTAATGCATTGGCAAATTTTACCTTTACAACATATGTGCTGCCTCCCGGAAGGAATACTTTGTAATATCCTTCGGAATCAACACTTGGATTTGCAACGCAGATTCCCTTGTCATTGTAGAAATACAAGGTTGTATCCTTGATCTTGTCAGCAAACTGTGTCTGCTGGTCTACAGAAGTTCCGTTAAATACGATACCTTCTACAGAGTAACGAGCCAGTGTTGCCTTGATGGTTCCAACAGAGATATCCTTGTTGGTAACTGTGATCTTGCTTCCGAAGTACTTTCTGTTGCCCTTCTCATCAACGATATAAGCAACATAGCTATTGGCCGGAAGAGCGATATTAAAGCTTCCCCGTGAATTTGTTGTGGTGCTGAAATCACCCTGCGTTGACTCATACTGCTGCTTCTGGCTCTCGAAGTAAATTGTTCTGTTGGCCAGCTTGTTACTGCTGTTTGAATATGTTGCCTTACCGCTTACTGCGTAAAAACGCTCCGGAATGGTAACGGTTGTCATCTTATCAGCCTTTGTAACCTTAATCTGCTTGGTCATTTCGTATGCAACATCACCATACACCTTTACAATATATGTACCAGCCGGTACTTCCATATCGTAAACACCTACTTCTGCGTCGCCTCCGCGAGCAGAGTAATTGTACTCTGTTGAAGTGAAACATGTATAGCTGTCACCCATTGTTTTGCCGGATGCAGATATGAAACGGACATAAGAACCGGTAACCGGAAGTCCGTTTGTACTCTTTACGATACCGTTTACATTGTACATAGGAACGATCTTTACTGTGATCGTTGCAGTACAGGTACGGTTAGCATCCATAACATCAGTAGCGATTACCTTGTAGGTATGTGTACCGGCTGAGATAGAGTATGGAATACACAGTCTTGTGAAGGATGCACTCTGCTTTGTAACTGTTTTGGCTGCATCATCTGATACCTTGTCAGTACTCAGTCTTACATCTGCATTGTCCGGTGTATCCAGTGTGAATGTATAGTTACCGGAACCTCCCTGAGGAGCGATCTTATAATTCTCAACATAGCAGCTAAGATTGTCGTCTCTCTTATCTGCGTCAAGCTTTGTTGCATTCGCTGCAACCTGAGCTGCTGCCTTATCCTGAATATCCTGATCCCACTCAATCTCTTCGCTGTCATTGCCAACGGCGAGAACAGTTTCATCATAAACACCGAAGTTTACCTTTACAGCAGCCTTTCTTCCAAGCTCATCCACACCCTGAACAGTTACCTGGGAGGTAACTGTTTCCGTCGGGATTCCCTTGATCGCGTAAAGCTTCTTATCCAATGCTAAACCAGCCGGAAGTTTTCCCTTTGTGATATTCATTTTAATAGATCCAATACCGCCGGAGAAGTAATCCTCCATGCTCTGATCCAGTGTATCACCCTTTTTCAGCAGAATGTTAACTTCCTCATCACTTGCCTTAAAGGTTTTCTTGTACTGTGTTTCTGCTTTACTTACACCGGATGTGATCTGTACATATGCACCATTCTCAACGTAATCCTGCAGATATACACGATACTGCTTTGCATTGACCTTGATCAGCTTCTCAACATTGATCGCATTGTTGAATGCCCCCGTTGACTCCTCTCTTCTGGTAACGGTAAGATCTGTCACCTTCAATGAAGTATCCTTTTTCTTCAGCTTCAAAACAAGGCATGAAGTATCGAAAGCATCAACAGAAACAGACTTAAAGTTTGGTTTCTGCTTCTTTACGGTAAGCTTACATTTGATCTTCTTTTTGCCTACCTTTGCAATGACAACGGTCTTACCCTTTTTCAGACCCTTGATCTCTGCCTTCTCCTGTTTCTTTCCACTTTTATTGGTAATCTTGGCAATCTTCTTTTTGCTGATCGACCATTTTACTTTTTTCTTGGCATTCTTTACTGTCAGGGTAGCTGTCTTTCCTGCAGTAATCGTCAGTTTGCTTTTACTAAGCTTTGGCTTCTTGGCAGCTGTAACGATGCTGAAATCAGCACCGCTTCCAGATACCACCATGCTCAGAGCTAAACCAAAGGCGAATGCGCGCTTTTCGAAATTATTTAATTTCATCGGTTCATCTCCTTTATTATTTTTGAAACAATCCTGTTTTCCTATTCCATAAAACTACTTTACTACTGCACTTACATCAATTGTTGTGTACAGAGTAGAATCTGTTCTAAATGCCAGATAAACGTCACCTGAGCCTGTTGCACGGAAAGTGATCTTTCCTGCTCCGTCTGCATAAGACGTATCTGTATATACAACATCCTCATCATCGTCTTCATCATAATAAGATGTAGTCTTGGTGTAATGTCTGTAATTTGTGATAAGATCATATGTTGCACGTTCAACACGCAGATCCTTTGCGCCAACTGTCTTAGCTGCATAATTGATCTCGTATGACTGACCCTCTACAACCGGAATCTTAACATATGCGCAACATCTGAGATCCTCATCCTGTACATTCTTTGCACAAACGATAGATGCAACGGCGCCGTCCAGAGTCAACGCGGTTGAACTCTTCTCATAACCCAGCAGATGCTTTGAAACCTTAATATTTACATTACCAATGGACTGTTTGTAACTTGTAGCAGGTGTCACATTCATAATGTAAGAGCCTGCGGACAGATATACCGTCTCACGGACATTATCAAGAGTCGTAACCCGACTGTATGATGTCTTGGTTCCATCAGAGATTTCCCTGTAGATATCGATATCCCGAGGCATCTCATTGTCTCCGTTGAGAGCTACGGATACATCATATGGAACCGACGTCTTGTCAGCTGTCTCCGGAATTGCAAAACGTACCAGTAGATCATTGTTGCCGGTAGATGCATAAACTGCTTCCTGCTCCAGTGTTAATGCTGCTGCATTGGCATATTCTGCTGTAAATCCGGCATCCAGTTCATTATATACAAAATCCTGCTTTACATCTGCACCATTAACAGTAACGGTACCGATTGTTGACAATCCTCTGTCTCCATTATAACGAACGGTGTATGTTCCGTTGTCCAAAAGAACCTGACCAAATGTTCCATGATTTACTCCGTCTACATACTTATGCTCATTGATATTATAATCTCTGTCATACTTGGTACGTGCATAGATCACATTACCCTTTGCATCGTAGAACATCAGTGTTTCATTGCCTGTCAGCTGATCTACCTCAGTTCCCTGATCAGCATCGATCTTGTGAGTCCTGAAGGCTCCTGTTACCTCAAATCTGGATACTGCCAGCTTCTGATCACCGATCTCAGCATTGGTACCCTCCTCAACTTTAATAGGGTTTGCAAAATACTGTCTCTGGTCGTTCTCATCACGCCAGTACATCTTGTATGTTCCTGCCGGAAGTGATGCAGTAAAAGCTCCCTGATAATCAGTGTCTGCACATAATGTCCAGCCCTCATACTGCTTATTTTCTGTCTCGAAGTAAACCTCATCATTCATCACTGCCTTGTCGTTTGCAAACTTGGCAACACCCTTGATGTTTGCAAAGCGAACCGGCATTGTAAGATTTACTGCACCGATCGCATCAGCTGCTACGGTCACCTTATCATTCAGCTCATACTTCACACCATTGTTACCCATCAGCTTTACAGTATATGTACCAGCCGGTACTTCTGCTGCATATGTACCTGCCTCAACAGCCGGTACAACATAAGCAGTAGATGTTGGTGCAGGTGTTGCTGCTGCCGGAGCAGCCGGTGTTGCTGTCGGAGCCTCCCTGAGGATCGTTGGCATAGGGAACGGACCTACCTTGGTAGTCTCACCATGAATATAAAGCTCGTACATATCTCCGTTTGCACAGGTAAAGTACGTATAATCCGCAGTGTCATAATCTGCCTGATGATTTCCTCCCGTTAAAATCTTCTTGATGTATGAAAAGCTGTCAGAAGACATAACATTCTTGGTATATTTCAGGAATGTACGACCAACCTCATAATCAGAGCCATTCTTGGCATCTGACGGATAGAAATACAAGCTCTCGTTTCCTGCTACCGGATTGTCAGCCATATCCTTGACGGTACCGCTGACATTGAAGTTCTCTACTACCTTTACAACAACTGTTGCGGTTGTTGTACGGGTTGCATCTGCTGCATCCGTAATGGTGATAGAATATGTATGATCTCCTGCTGCCAGTCCATAAGGAATATAAAGCTTTGTGCTCTCTGCTGCTTTCTTGGTAACCTGATTGTTAGAATCTGTTACATCTGTAGAAAGCTTCACTCCTGCATCTGTGCCGGTCTGAACCAAGTCATACTTGTAACTGCCGGAACCACCCTTTGGTGCGATCACATAACTTGTATAAACTGTGTTGGTATCCGGTGTAACCTCTGGATTTACAGTAGCTGTCGGTGCTGTTGTGGCAGCTGACGGAGTATTAACACTTGGGAAATCCGGATCATAGGTGTACTCCGGAGTTGCTGTTGGTGCCGGAGACGGAGTCGCTGTTGCCAGACGGCTTGCGTTTAACGATACCATATAATCATCCAGCTTGATCTTGTTGTCAGTAGAATCCGCTGCTGCGATCGTGGTCTCATCATACACCTTAAAGATAACCTTAAGGGTTGCCTTTCTTCCGGCCTCATCCTTACCGATCAGAGTTGTCTCTGTGGTACCTGCCTCTGTCGGAATACCTTTCAGAAGACCTCTCTTGCCCACCAGAGAAAGCCCCTTTGGAAGCTTGCTTCCCTTCTTTAATGAATATGAGATAAATCCCACCGGCTGATAAAATGCATCATCCAGACTTGTTTTCAGGACAACGTCCTTCTCAAGAAGTACTGTAACCGCATCCTTTTTCACACCAAATGCCTGCTTATTCTGTACTTCTAAAGAATTCTTGCCAACGGTTACACGAACAAAGTCATTCAGACCTGCCCCTGAAGTCAGATAAAGACGATATGTCTTCTGATCCTTGGTAGAAAGTGCCTCCACCTTAGGATTTTCATTGTATGAACCTGACTTATATGCCTTTACTGCTACCTTAACATCACCGGCATTCAGTGGTGTTTTCTTGTTAAACTTCACTGTCAGGGCAGAATAATCCAGTTTGTCAACAGATACAGACTTGATCTTGTTTGCCTTAACTGTGATCTTACATTTCAGTTTTACCTTTCCAACCTTTGCTACAACAACTGTGGAACCTTTTTTCAGTCCCTGGATTGCTGCGCTTTCCTTCTTTTTGCCACTTGTTGATTTAATCTTAGCAACTTTTTTGTTCTTGATGGACCATTTAACCTTTTTATTGGCTTTCTTCACCTTTAAGGTTACTGTCCCACCTGCTGTGATACTGGCCTTTTTCTTAGACAATTTGACTTTTGCCTTCTTTGCAGCTTTTTTGGTCTTTTTCGCAGCAGAAACATTCACTGAAGAATAATTTCCGCCGGTCACAACCATAGCTACCGCAAGACCACATGCCAGCATGCGCTTTGCAATGTTCTTATGCTTCATTTTCTCTCTCCTTTGATTTTATTTTGTGATCCACGGATACGGAAATCTGAACACAGATTTTCCATTATCCTTAGAATCTACAATTAACATGAATTATATCATAATATAAACTCATTTTCAACAATCACTTTTAGCTGAATCCTTATATTTCGGTTATTGACAATGATCCTGCGAATAAAGATCCTGAGGAAAATTTCCAGGTATTTTTCGCTTTCAATACCAAAAATCCCACAGATCATTTTGCTCAGACCGGCAATGGGAATCCTGATCTTTTTTGCATCTTTTTTGCAGATCAGCAAATTACTGTCACTACTGTGCCGGCACAATGCTTTTCCGCAGATTCCACATTTTGTCAGTCCGTGATACAAATGACGTTCCATTCTTTTCATCCCGCCGTTCTCTTTCTCCGGATACCATTTTCTGACCTCTTCATACATTTTTCCGCTGATGATCGCCTGATGACTGTTTTCATTTATCCTCCACATGTCTCTTGGAATACCGACTCTGACAAATCCGTTTCTATATTGACTCTCGCTTTTGTGCCATGGATCGACCCCCATGTACACCGGATCATGTAATATCTGCCAGACAGCAGATGCGCTCCACCTCCTGTCATCTGTCTCCTGATTAAGAAGCTCCGCAATCCTTGGGCAGTTCCTTCCCCCGATGCACAATCTGTATATCCGGCAAACCGTCTCAGCCTCCCGCTGCTTTACCACAAGCTTTCCTCCGGAGTCCTTCTCATAGCCATAAGGACATTTTCCCGGTCTCGCCCCGCCTTTTTGCCGCTTTGCCCGTAACGCCCTCTTGGTCTTGTTGGAAATATCCCTACAGTAATATTCATAAAAAAGATTTTTAATACCGTTTTCCAGATCCGGATGATCATAGTCACTGTCATAGTTATCCCCTATGGATACCACACGGACAGGGTACCTCGGAAATACCGTTTCCAACAGCTCCGCCAACACCAGATGATTTCTGGACAATCTGGAAAAATCCTTTACCACAAGAGCTTGTATTTTTCCCAAAAAAATACCGGCCAGCATTTTTTGGACCGCCGGCCGGTTCATGTTTGTTCCTGTATATCCATCATCTTCAAATATCCGCAGTGCACAATGCGCCGATGCTTCATCCCTTCCTATCCAGTTCTTCGCTAAAAGGATCTGGTTATCAATGCTTTTACTCTGTGAACCGTCTCCTTTGGACACTCTGCAGTACACCGCCAATACATTTTCATCCACTGCCATTTTTTGCTCCGTCTCCATCGCTTTCGGTTACCACCTTATCCGATCTTTTCTCTCTCCCTATACTATGCAGACATCATGCACTATTATCACTTAACAAAAGAAAGCAGCTCGTCGATAAAACTGAGTCCCACCTGATATAATACATACAACACAGTGACCGATAAGATCAGTACGAGACAACGATAGATCAGATAACCTCTGGCAAAATTTTTCTTGGCCGGATGCGTCTTTTTGCTCAAAGCAAGCACCAGAACATAGATAAAACCCACAACAGGTATCTTGATCCAGCAGACGCTCAGAAACCATTCGCTGACAGAAACTCCTTCGGCATCATCAAAAGCAACTGCCTTCTGAAAAGAACGGGTAAGCATTTTTTTCTTTTTCTCCTGCTTTTCCCGACGAACTTCCTGCTGTTTTTTTTGTTTTTTCAGCACCAGTTCCTGATGCTTTCTTTCCTTTGCTTCATTGGAATGCCCTCCGTAAATATTATAATCTGCCCGGGCTTTTCTCTTTTTTTCCAACAGCTCCTGCTGTCTCGCCGCTTTTTCCTGCTTTGCGATCACCGAATCCTGCATTCTTTTTTCCACGCTTTTTCCCTCGCCTCATTGTATGTTTCTACTCCGTATCCACGTTATCATTGTTTGTCCCCGATGCGGCATCTTCACGAGCACTGGCATCATATGTTTCCCGGGAAGGAAGAGCCAGCAGCTTCTTCCGGTCACGGATATAATCCCCATGAAGGCTGCTGTACTCAGCATAGGACTTGCATGCTTCCACTGCCTGTTCTGCTTTATCCAGCAGCTCACTTGCATTGGATGGACAGTATGTGTATCCCTCCAGCTTCTTTAATCTGGTCTGAGCCAAAGCAATCCTTGTTTTTTTAGTCAGTGCTTCTCTTTCCTGTCTTGCTTTTTCTGACGCCTCCTCTGCCAGACGGCTGTTTTCTTCGGAACGCTGCTCCTCATACGCCTTCACAACATCCTTCCATTTGATGGACTCATCCTTCAGACTGTCATATTTATCCTTGCATCTGGTACTGTATTCCTTCCGGACATCATCATCCTTTATCACTGCGATCATATCCTTCAGGGTATTGTATGTCTCCGTAAAGGTATAATAATCTGCCATACCGGTAATGGTAAGCTTTTCAAACTTCTTCAGTTTTCTCAGAGCTTCCTTCTGTTTTGACTGGTCTGTTTCATTGTCTACATACTCCGTTGTATCTTCCAGAATGTCCGTTGCAAAATAATCCATTCCATAGCTGCGCTTCCGGTCACCTGTCACCTCGGTTCCCTCGATAATATGTCCCTTACTGTCATATTTTGCCAGACATACTGTATCCGGTTTCTCAAAATCCTTTGGCGCCAGGTTCTGATGGATCTGATTCATATAGTTTTTCCAGATAGCACCGGAAAGGGTTGCTCCATATGTCCCCGGCATAGCTCTCGGTGTATCATAACCGCACCAGACCACCGTGGTGTAATAAGCAGAATAACCGCAGAACCACACATCCTTGCTGGAGTTTGTGGTACCTGTCTTTCCTGCCGTGATCTGTCCGCCATCCAGCTTTAATGCTCTGGCAGTACCGTAGCTCTCGTCAAAAACTCCCTTCAGAACATCTGTCATCATCCAGGCTGCTCCCTTGGAATAAACCTGTGTTTTTTCCTCCGCATCCTTGTAGATCACACCATCAGATACATGGCTGATCTTTTTGATACAGGTCCGGTCGCTGTACTCTCCGTTATTGGCCAGAGTTGTATATC